>CBFHCK010000040.1:0-12320 GCA_965653955.1 uncultured Spongiibacteraceae bacterium | reverse complement strand
AATCGACCCATTCGCCAGCATAGTTGGGATTGAGCTGAAGCGCGCTCAATAGCTGCGCGAGCTGGGCGGCACGATCGGGGCTTACGACACCGGCATCGTCCGTCACGCTGTTTAGATTGAAGCGTCCCTGCAAATCGCTAATTTCCACCCGCAGCTCAGCGCCTTCGATTTCAAACGGTTGCTGTTCTGCCGTCTGCGCCCACGGTTCCAGCAATGTGTCGACATTGCCTTTACCGCTGATGACATCGCGCGCGAGCAATTGACGCGCATAAGCCTCTCCCGCCAATGCGTAGTAATACGCTTGCCGCGTATCGACTTGATTGGCGACGCGGCGCAGGCTCAATTGATTGCGATGCAGTAACTCCGTCGCAATGACCGCCACCAACGCAAACACCAACAGAACGGTGATCAACGCCACGCCGCGCTGGCGCATTAACGGACCACCGCGCATCGCCCGCATTTTTTGCTTCACCGCCCGCATTTTTTGCTCACCAGAGCAGATACGATCGTTTCAACGCTTCGCCCTCCGCCAGTGCAACCTCTAGTTGCAGACCGCGCGGCATCAGATCGGGTTTTCCAGGGACCGGCCACTGAGGTTCGAGGCCGTTCTCGCTGAATACGCCGACGTTGATGCTCGCAACATTTGGCAACAGCACCTGCACCAGCGCGTTTTCCTTTGAGCCCGCACCATCGAGCGTCGGCCACGTGTAGCGCAACAGATACAAACCCTCCTCGTGAAAATGAGGGCTGTCTTCCGTTTCGTAATCGGGGTGATGATCGACCGCATAAGCGACGCGCTGCATGTTCGAGCGCGACAACCCCAGCGGATTGGAGCGTCCGCCTCGCGTCAATTGCAGCGGCAACTCAAATTCGTTGTCGACAACGAGATAATTCGGCTCCAACGAGATGGCACCATCGGCGGTACGCACATTGCGCAGCATGAGTTGTTCGATGTCCTGCTGCACGATCCAGAAAGCACGATTGATTTCGCGCAGTTGATCGCTGCGCACCGCCAGTCGCTCGTTCGCCTGCATGACGCTGCTCAACACGCGATAACTGGCGATGCCAATCAGCGCGAAAATGGTGATCGCGACGAGCACCTCGAGCAATGTGAATCCCTGAATGCGCCGACGGTGCCGATTTGTCCGCTTACATTGCCGCAGCATCAGTACTCGCCTCGATACGTCGTGAGGCGCAGCAATGGCGTCGGCTCGCGTTCACCTTCGCGAACCAGGCCAACGCTCATTTCTATTTTGCGTAGATCTGGATCGGGCGCGGTTTGCACATCGGTGACGATCAGCCATTGCTGGCTTTGAAATTCCTGCGTCTGCTCGTTGCGCCCAAGCGGTGGCCAATCGTTCTGCGCCAGCATCGTCGCCAACGCGTCGTCGGCGATCGCCAGTGCATACGATTTCAATTCGAGTTGCTGCTGCTGTTTGATGCCGAGCTGCGTCTGTCGCAGTACTGCGGCCGCCGACAGCGCCAGAATTGCCAGCGCCACCAGCACTTCCAGCAGCGTAAAGCCGCGAACCTGCCCCGCCGCACTGCGCATATCAGCTTTTCTGTACTGTGACTGGATTGAGCCCATCGCCTTCCAAACTGATTTTATTTTCCGTGTCGTCACTTAACGTCAGCGTAAAGGGAGTGATTTCGCCGCTCGACAAAATGAGCACCATTGGCCGCAGTGCAGTGTCTTCGCTGCGCTCGGCGAACTTTTTCTGGCGTGCCTGCTCGTCTTCGCCGATGTGTTCGCTGTCGAGCACCACATCCACGGTCAACGGTTCGTCGAATTGATGCTCAGCCAAGCCGCGCTGCACCACCGGTTGCCACTGCTTTTTTTCGATATCGAAGTAAACGAAACGATAACCGCGCTCGTCGATCGTCAGCCCGATTTCGACACCACGCATGACCGCTTCGTCGCTCGCTGCATTAATCAACGCCGCGAGATCGCTCGCTTCCCGCCGCAATCGACGCTGCGGCGAATCGCTGAAACCAATGACGAGCAGGCCGGCCATTACCGCGACGATAACGAGTACCGTCAGAATTTCGATCAGCGTGAAACCGCGGTTTTTATTGTGTGTGGGTTTTCTATTCTTTCGACCAGTTGCCGATATCCGCGTCATAGTTTTCGCCGCCCTCGCGCCCATCGGAACCAAAAGAATACAGATCGTACGGACGGCCTTCCTGGCCCGGACTGACGTACTGGTATGCGCCACCCCACGGATCTTCGGGTAATTGTTTTTTCTTCAGATACCCCTCCGGATTCCAGTTTTTGGGCTCGGGCTCGCCGCCTGGCTTGACGATCAACGCTTCGAGTCCCTGATCGGTGCTGGGATACGAGTGGTTGTCGAGCCGATACATTTCGAGCGCCTGTTCGAGCGTCGCAATATCGGCTTTGGCGGCGGTAACGCGCGCTTTGTCGACACGGCCCAATACGTTCGGCGCCACCAGCCCAATCAAAATGCCGATGATGACCACCACCACCATGATTTCGATCAGCGTGAACCCACGTTGCTGGTTTTGTACACGTTGCTGATTTGGTACAAGTGGCTTGTTTGATAAGCGCGATTGCCCGCGCGGCGAAAATGAATTCACGATCCTCTCCCTATGAATTTGTCAGACCAACTGATTAAGACTGAAAATCGGCTGCAGAATGGCGACGACGATCAACAGCACCGCGACGCCCATGAACAGCAGCATCATCGGTTCGAAAATGCCGAGGATGGTGTTGACGATATTGTCGAATTCGCGCTGCTGGCTGGTCGCCACGCGTTCAAGCATCGTGTCGAGCGAACCGCTGACCTCGCCGCTGGCGATCATCGAAATCATCATCGGCGGAAAATAACCGCTTTGCTCGAGCGAACGATGCAATGCGCTGCCCTCCTTCACCTGTTGCGTGACGACAGCCACCGCTTGCTTCAGCCATTCGTTCGACAACACCGCGCCGCCAATACTCAGCGCATCCACCAGCGGCACCCCGCTGCTGGTCAGCATGCTTAGCGTGCTGGCAAAACGCGCGGTGTTGCTGCCGCGGCTTAGCCGCCCAAGCAAAGGCAGATGCAGCAGACGGCGATGCCAGCGCACGCGCAGCGCTTCATTTCGCAATGCGCGCCGTACCCCGAAAATCGCCGCGATGATCAGCAGTACCGCCAGCCAGCCCCAATGCGTGACGAAGTAACTTAGCCCGATCAAGCCGCGCGTCAGCATCGGCAATTCCTGCCCCTGACCGGCGATCACATCGACCACTTTCGGTACCACGAAAGTCATCAGCCCCGCGACAATCCCCACCGCGACCAGCAATAGAATCGATGGATACAGCAACGCCATCTGTACTTTTTGGCGCGCGGCGTAAGCGTTCTCGCTGTAATCGGCCAGCTTCCCCAGCACCAGATCGAGATGACCGGAATGTTCGCCCGCTGCGACCGTCGCTCGATAAAGATTGGGAAACGCGGCCGGAAACTCGCCCATGCTGTGTGCGAGCGAATGGCCTTCCATCACTTTCGAGCGCACGGATAACACGATATTGGCGACTTTCTGCTTTTCGGCCTGACGACTCACCGCACCGAGCGCCTCTTCAAGCGGCATCGCGGCTTGCAGCAACGTGGCGAGCTGGCGAGTGATCAGCGCGAGTTCGGCGACGCTGAGCTTGGGACCGCCGCTCAGTGAAACAGTGCTCGAGGTAATACGGCGGCTTTGTGCGGCAGGTTTAACGGCGGGTTCTATTCGCAACGGCGCCAACCCGCGATCGCGCAACTGCTGGCGTACCTGGCGCGAACTATCCGCCTCTAACACACCGCGCTGTTCCTTGCCGTTTGAGTCGAGAGCGGCGAATGCAAATGCCGCCATATCAATCCTCCTGCGTCACGCGCAGAACTTCTTCCAGCGTCGTCACGCCGGCGCGCACGCGATCGATACCATCGTCGCGAATACTGCGGGCATGCGGACGCACGGTTTGCACGATCGTCTCCTCGGTATCTTCGCTATGGATCAGCTGACGCACCTGCTCGTCGACAACCAGCAGCTCATAAATGCCGGTACGGCCGCGATAACCGCTGTTATTACAGTGCTCGCAACCTTTTGCGCGATACACGGTGACGCCACTCAAACCAAGAAAAGCCTGTTCCATGGGGGAAGCCTTATGTGGCTCCTTGCAATGCGAACACAACACTCGCACGAGGCGCTGCGCCAACACGCCGAGCAAACTCGACGCCAGCAAAAACGGCTCGATGCCCATATCGCGCAGACGCGTAATCGCGCCCACTGCGGAGTTCGTATGTAGCGTGGACAGTACAAGGTGGCCGGTGAGACTGGCTTGCACGGCGATTTCCGCCGTTTCGCGGTCGCGAATTTCACCGACCATAACGACATCGGGGTCCTGCCGCAGCATCGCGCGCAGCCCGCGCGCGAATGTCATGTCAGCTTTGACGTTGACCTGTGTCTGGCCGATACCTTCGATGTTGTATTCGATGGGATCTTCGACGGTGAGGATGTTGCGTGTCTGATCGTTGATTTCGGTAAGGCCGGCGTACAGCGTCGTCGATTTACCGGAACCGGTCGGGCCGGTGACCAGCAGAATGCCGTGCGGGCGCAGCAACAGCTCGGTGAGCTGTTTACGCAGATTCGCCGGCATGCCGATCGAATCGAGCGACAGCCGCCCCGCTTCCTTATCGAGCAGACGCAACACGACACGTTCGCCAGCGCTCGATGGCATCGTCGACACCCGGATATCGATTTCGCGACCGCCGACCTTTAAAGAGATGCGGCCATCCTGCGGCACACGCTTTTCGGCGATATCGAGTTTTGCCATGACCTTGATTCGCGATACCAGCAGCGGCGCTAATTCGCGTTTCGGCTGCACGATTTCGCGCAGCACACCATCAACGCGAAACCGCACGACCAGACGGCGTTCGAAGGTTTCGAGATGAATATCGGAGGCGCTCTGCTTAACCGCCTCGGTCAGCAGCGCGTTGATCAGCCGAATGATCGGCGCATCGTTTTCTTTTTCGAGCAGATCTTCCGTTTCCGGCACCGAGTTCGCGATGCTGGCGAGATCCATTTCGCCACCCAGGTCTTCGACCATCTGCATCGTTTCGGTGGTGTCGCGCTGATACGCAAGCGACAACGCTTTCTCAAACTGCTCGCCATCGAGCGCGCGCAGTTCGAACGGCTGCTGCAATAACCGCGTTACCTCGGCAAATACCTGCGGCGAGACATCGGCGCGATGGCATAAAACCGGAGAATCATGCGGCTGGGGGTCGATGAACACGCCAAAGCGGCGCGCGAAACTGAAGGGCAGCGTCTTCTGCGGAGCGGTAGCTATCGGCGAGGTGGGCTGTGCTTGCGTCGGCATGGGGAAACTCCGCTTTGTCATCCGCGACAAGGGGCGCTATTGTGTGTCGCGCGTGAATAATTTGTATAGTAAAAATCGTCGCTGAAACAAGTGGTTATTATTTCATTGCGAGTGGTCTCAAGCTGTCGCCAAACGACCCCGGCAATCGTTTCCAACTAATCGAATCACTCAGAACAATCGCACATAAATACTTGTCTGCGCAGCTATAATGGCTTTTACTTGCTGCACACTCAAGAACTTCAGAGGAAACCTCATTGGAAGCCGGTCACTCATCGCTGTGGCGCAATGCCATCGACAATCCACAGCCGTGGGTATCGGGTTTTTGTGCAGTGGTTTTCGCGATATTGATCGGCGTCGAAATCTGGTCGACTGCGAAGGCATTGCGGCTTTCCCCCTCGACCGTAAAAGTAAGCAACGTCAATAGCCCCGAGCGCGATCAACAACTTGTTACAAGAATTACCGAGGCCGAACTGTTCGGTCATGCGCCCAATCAGGACATCAATTTGCCTGAAACGGGTTTACAAGTGTCGTTACGTGCGGTCTTCGCTGCCGCAGACCCCAAGCAAGCGAGCGCAGTGATTGAAACTGCCGACGGCCACTCGGAAATCGTCAAAGTAGGCGGCAGCATCGGCGGCAGCGCCACGCTGAATGAAGTACTGGATAACCGGGTCGTACTGGCGCGCAATGGCGTGCTCGAAACATTGTATTTCCCACCGCCGCAGGAATCGGCTGAATTCAACGTCGCGCAGGTTGAGCGACCCGCCACCACCGGTGAGCCAACAAGCGCACCTGTAGTGCCCGCCGACGCATCGCCCGACGAAATTAAACGCGCCGCAATCCTGCAACGGCTTGAAGAACTGCGCGCGCGCAGCAGCTGGCGCGAATGAATCAATTAAAGGATCACACCATGCGCTTTCGTTTCACCTCGATTGCCCGCGTAATAACAGTGCTGCTGTCACTTACGCTGATGCCTTCGCAAACCCTGTTCGCGCAGACTGCTCCCGCCCCCACTGGCGACTTGGTCACGATGAATATGCGCGATGCGGAAATCCGCACGCTGATCCAATGGATCGCGGATCAAACCGGCAAGAACATGGTTGTGCACCGCGACGTCCAGGGCAAAGTCACCGTGTTGTCGGCGAAACCGGTGTCGCGCGACGAGGCGTATCGAATCTTTCTCTCGGTGCTGCATGTCTACGGGTTCGCGGCGATCGAAACGAATGAGGCAGTAAAAATCGTGCCTGCGAATATCGCTACGCAAGGCGGGCTGCCGCTGGCGAGCAAAGCCAGCGACGATATGGTGGTACAAGTATTTAAAGCCAATAACGTCGCCGCAACCGAGCTGGCGCAAATGCTGAAACCGCTCGCCAGCAAGGAAGCCGTCATTAGCGCCGATGCCAGCACCAACATGTTGTTGATCGCCGATCACGCCATCAACGTCGAGCAACTGCAAAACCTCGTACAAAAACTCGATCGAAGCGGCGCGTCGGAGGTCGAGCTGGTGCCGCTACAGCACGCCAGCGCCAAACAGGTTCTCGCCAGCTTGACGGCGTTATTCCCCGCTCAGACGCCCGGCGCTAACGGCGGCGGCATGAGCGGCGGACCCACCAGCACATTGCCGTTGAGTCTTTCTGCCGATGAACGCTCGAACAGCATTTTGCTGGGCGGCGATGCCGGCAAACGCGCGCAAGTGAAGCGCTTGATTCAGCAGATGGATAAACAGATTCAAGGCGGCGGCAATACGCAGGTGTTGTATCTGCAATACGCCTCGGCGAAGGAAATCGTGCCGATCCTGAAAAGCATCGCGCAGAGTGTATTGAAAGATCAGAAAGACAAGGAAACCAGCTTCAGCATCGAGGCCAGCGAGAGCGCGAATGCCGTCGTCGTCAACGCCCCGCCCGGCCTGATCGATTCGCTCAAAGATGTTGTCGCGAAGCTCGACGTACGCCGTGCTCAGGTACTGGTCGAAGCGTTGATCGTCGAAGTGAACAACGAGGTTGCCAACGATCTCGGCGTGATCTGGGGTACCGGTAACATCACCGATCTGAACGGCAGCGGTGGAATTGGTGCCGTCAATACATTGGGGCGATTGTCTCCGTTTGCGACTGACCCAACGACAGGCAGAATCACGGGGCCCTCAGGTGGTCTGACTCTCGGCTATTACACCGGCGGCACGTTGCAGGCGGCGATTCGGGCACTCAGTACAAACACGAAAGCAAACGTGCTGTCGACGCCCACCATCGTTGCGATCGACAACGAACCCGCTACGCTGCTCGTCGGACAGAACGTGCCGTTTAAAACCGGCCAATCGACAAGTGCCGCATCGTCGACGACCAACCCCTTCGTCACCATTGAGCGCAAAGATATCGGCACTTCGCTAGAAATCACGCCACGCATCAATCAAGGCAATACACTGACGCTCGATATCAAGCAGAAAGTGGAAAGCATTACCGCCGCCGTCACCGGCGCCTCGGATCTCGTCACTAACAAGCGCGAAATAACCACCAAGGTGCTGATGCGCGACGATCAGATTCTTGTGCTCGGCGGGCTGATCAGCGACAACCAGTCGGAAAACAAAGAGAAAGTACCGGTGCTCGGCGATCTGCCGTTAATCGGAAAGCTGTTCAGCTCGACCAGCAGTACCCGCACGAAAAACAATCTGATGGTGTTCATTCGACCGGTAATCCTGCGCGACGACGATCGCATTCGTGAAGTCAGCCGCGAGAATTACCAATACATGCAGGACACACAGGAAAAAGCATTGCACGAAGCAGCCCCGACGACGCAGAAGAACCCTGCTCCGCCGGCAAAACTTGAAGAGTTCGATACGTTCTCACCGGTGCGCGCAACACCAAAATAAACGGCGCGTTAAACGCAGCGCCGTTTATCAGAGCTACTTCGGAAGAGTCGCCTGCTTACCAAAAGAACCGAGTAGTCAATCGATGCAGCCAGCGCTCGGCAACCCGCTCGACGCTGGCTTCCGCCGCCAAGCCCAACTTTTCCTGCCACGGTTTTTTCTCGACATAGCGCACGAGGAAAAGATCGTTGTCTTTATAACGCTGCAATAAAAACTCGTCGCTGGTTTGGATCGCATCGACCAGCTGACGCGCCATCGCTTGCGTGCCGTACCAAATTTCACCCGTGGCGGTGCTGTCGATATCGAGCTGCGGACGATGTTCGGCAACGAACTGCTTGAACAGTTGATGGGTATCTTCGAGCTCTTCGAGAAACTTGCGTCGTCCTTTTTCGGTATTTTCGCCGAGCACTGTCAACGTGCGTTTAAATTCTCCGGCGGTGTGCAATTCAATATCGACATCGTGCTTCTTCAGCAAGCGGTGAAAATTCGGTAGCTGCGCCATGACACCGATCGAACCGATGATGGCAAACGGCGCGGCAATAATGTGCTGCGCTATACACGCCATCATGTAACCGCCGCTGGCGGCTACACGGTCCACCGCCACGGTAACTTTCAAGCCGCCATTAATCAGCCGTTGCAATTGCGAGGCGGCGAGCCCATAGCTGTGCACCATGCCGCCAGAGCTTTCGAGACGCACCAGCACTTCTTCGCCGGCAACAGCGACGGTCAGAATGGCGCTGATCTCTTCGCGCAGATTTTCCACGGCCGACGCTTTGATATCGCCATCGAAATCGAGTACGAAAATACGCGGCTTCAACACTTCGCCTTTGTGCTTTTTGCGCGCTTTTTCTTCGGCTTTATCTTGTTTGCGCTGTTGCTTGTGCAGCGCTTTCAATTCGTCTTCGTAGAGAATCGAATGCTTGATGTCGTCTTCGAAATCGAGGAAACGCGCGCCGAGGTCTTTGACCTCGATATGTCCATCGGCTTCTTTATGGCGGCGCTGACCGATCGCAAAAATACCGGCAATCAAAATCAGCAGACCGACGATAACGGTAAAAAATTTCAGAAAGAAAAGGCCGTAATCGGCAATAAATTGCAAAGGGTTATCTCCGTGGCTGCGGGGGCAAAATAAGGCGGGCGGTCATGTTGGCGACCGCCCGGAACGAAGTCAAGCTGACGGGGCTGGGCTTATTGATAGAGGCTAACCGCCAGTGGGCCAGCGGGCTATTGCCAATGGTCTACGGCGGATTTAGCCCGATCGTTCATCGGCTGCGTGGCAATGCCGTTGTTAAGAAACACCACGCTGTAGAGAGCACCGTCTGCCATCGGTTGATATGACGCGCGCAGTCGATCGGCCGTCAACAAGGAGAAATAACGATTGATGCGCTGCAGGCTTGTCCATAAATCGAACCAGCGCTGTTCCGCATGCAACGCGATCACGGTATGCGGCTGCTTCTGCTCATCTTCCAGCGATAGATAGCGCCCCGCCAGTTGATCGAGCTGATAGCCAGGTTTCATGCCGACACGTGCGACCGCGTCGGGCCATCTCAGCAAACGGACATCGAGCTTCCACATATCGCCGTTGATTTCGTGACGCTGCTCGACGCCGGCCTGATCGACCAGAGTCAGCGCGTAGCGTTTGTCGTCGAGCTTGTTGAATGCCAGCGTCGCGATCGGCTTCGCATCGACCTGACGATAACCGTGCAAATCCCACGCAGCGACAGCAATGACAACCGCCAGCGCAAGAATCAGCAGACCGGCGGTTCCGCGCAGCCATGCCAGCAGCCAATTCCCCAGCAGCAAACGCGCCGACAGCAGTAAAGCGAGGATGGCAACAACAGCGAGAACAACAGCCACAGCGAGATAGATCATCGACAAGTTAAAACTCCATTAACGCGGTACTGCATATCCCAGCGCCGCCAGACTTTCTTCCGCTACCGCGAGAATTTTTTCGTCTGGAGTACGGCGTGCGGCCAGCTCGGTGAAATAGTATTCGAGGCTGATTAGCGCATCGGCCAACGTTTCGAGCAGTTGATGCCGCTGCGGACCGCTTTGTTGTTTATCCCTGCTATGCGCTTCGACGAACGCCACGCAGCTTTTCAGAATATTCGACGCTCGCAGATGATTCAGCATTTGCGCGCCGCCGCGCACGCTGTTCAACGTAGTGGCGACATTCGCGATATGGATCGGATCGAAATTCGATTCCACGTACGAAGTAATCGCACGTTTACACAGCGAAATTCCTGCCTGCAATTCATCGATGACAATTTTCGATGCTTCGGCTAACTGGCTATCCGCAACGATTTGCTGCCGCATTGCATCGCTGACTTGATCGAGATCGCTCGAACGCAGCTCGTTTCGATACAGTGCGGACAGGCTACTTTCGATAAACAGCAACGCATCCGCTACCGCGAGAAACTGCTCCGGTGGAACGCCGTTTTTCTGTGCCGCCCACGTCTGCACCTGTTGCAATTGCTCGCGCAGAATATTGCTCGGCGCTTTCAGGTTCACTATCCGCAAGGTATCGGCAACGCGATTCAATGTTTCGAAGAGCGGGCTGACATCGTCGCTGGAAATACTCTGATTCTGCGCGGCAATTTCGAGAATATCCTTGGCACTGCGCAACTCTTCCTTCAACACCTTGACGACGGACTCAATCGCTTCGAGACCGGGGCCGCGCATCGCGTCCGCCTGCTCGACCAGCGTTTTGTCGTCGGGCTGCAAGTGTGGAATGGCAAATGCCGCGATAACGACGCCGGCAAGGCCTTCGCGATGCGATGAAAGCGCCAACAGAAAAACCAGCTCGCGCCGCAATGCGGGATCGAGTGCCGTCGCCAGCGCCTCATCGCCCCCTTTGAGATAGCGCGCCATCAGGCGCTCGATAATGCCGAGCGTGCGACGTCTGTTCAGATTCAGTGCCAGACCGCCGCGCGCGAGACACTCCGCCACCGCCGCCGCCAGATACCAAAGGCCGTTGCCGGTGGCGGGATCGGTTTGACGCGCGAAACGCGCCGACGCGCGCGCGATAAGTTGCAGGTTCAGCGCTTGATTTTGCTGCCGCAGAATCGCCAGCAGCCCGACCTGATACATCAGACGCAGACGTTCGAGCGCACTGCGATCGGTTGCCCCTTCTGCCGGCGGTAACGGATGTACCGGTTCCAGGTCGAACTTGCGCTGATCGAAATGGTACTCAGGCACCAGTGGTTGACGGCGAGCAACCCGCAGCTCGTTGACGTAGGGAACGATCAGAATCGGATCGCCGAAACGCTGGGTGATAACGAATTCGATAGAGCGCGGCAACACAAAAAACGCGTGGCTCAATGCGCCTGCCAGTGCCTCGGCGCTGGGGCCAGAGGCACCCGTCATGTCGCGGAGCGCGGCTGTCATTTCTTCGGCCAGCAGCGCCGCCGCTGGGAATTGAATCAAACGCAGCGTGCCGGTGATCTGCGCCATATCGGTCACGCAGTTGTCGACCGCCTCGCGATTGGCCGAATCGAGCAGAAACGCTTCGAATTCGCCGGCAGCGCGTTGCATGGTGGCTTCGAGCTCTTCGCGCACCAGCGCCAGAGAGTTCAGGTTTACGGCTACTTCCTGCGACACAGTGCATCCTTCCAGCAATGAATTGGCGTCTAGCGGTGGTCGATTGGGATACCAATCGGACTTCGCGATGAATACGACAGCAATGATTAACAGCGATTTGTGTTAGCAGTGTTGATGTGCGGCGAAGTTAAATCGATGCTCGCACTAGCGCTGTTAAGTGCCCGTCATTTATAGCATCGATTGGCGGCTCTCGCCGCTGCAAACCCATTCGGGCGGTGCTTCGAACGCCGCGCAACCTTTACTATGATCCGCTGCGGAATAAGGTTTTGCCGCCACTCGCTTTATCGATCAGTGCGAGTTGTGCCGCATGCGCCTCCAGCTCGACAGCGTTCGCCGCAATCACACGCAACTGCTCGCGGGCGACGGCAACCCGACGAATGCTGACATCGGTCGAGGCATTGGCCCCGCTCTCGGTGTCGGTCGTGGCCAATGCCAGCGCGGTCTGACCGCCGGTCATCGCGAGATAAACGTCAGCCAGGATTTCGGCGTCGAGCAACGCGCCGTGCAGCTCGC
>CBFHCK010000039.1:0-12322 GCA_965653955.1 uncultured Spongiibacteraceae bacterium | reverse complement strand
ACCGGTGTAGGCCGGGTGCGAATCCATCGTCACGTCGCGCGCGATGACGTAGTATTCCTCGCCCTCGATCTGCTCTTTACGAGCAGACTTCATGGTGGACTTGGTGAGAAAACGCCGGCCGGTTCCGATATCGAGGAAGCAGACGTTGTTCAGCGTGGGATGACCTTCGGCTTTCATCGCGGTAAAAGAGGGTTAGCCTTGGCGCGCCTTGTAACGCGGCTCGACCTTGTTGATGACGTAAATCTTGCCCTTGCGGCGGACCACCTGACACGCCGGGTGACGCTTCTTGGCCGATTTGATGGAGGAAACGACTTTCATAAAAGGCGCCAAAGCATAGCTCGCCCGGGAATTATGATCGCCGAATTTATCGGCAAGTCGAATTCCGAGCCAGAGCGATGCGGATGACTGACTCTTAACTTGTTTTCGATACTGCTCGTAGTAACGCTGCGCTTTCGGATAATCGCCGAGCTGATAAGTCGCTTCGGCAAGTTCCAGAAGCGCCACGACATTATTGGCATCCATTAATCGTGCGCGTTCGAGCACATCTCTGGCCGCGTCGTACTTCTTGAGCTTGATACGAACGCGCCCCAGATTGACGAATGCGTCCGCGCGCCGCGAATACAACAAGTCTTCGGCTACCTTCTCCAGCTGCGATTCCGCTTCGTCGTAGCGCTTTTGCTGATACAGAAACGCGGCAAAATTATTGCGAACCCGCGAATCTTTCGGATCGATTGATATCGCCCGCCGAAAATGCAAATCGGCCTGCTCGAACTCGCCGGTATTCCAAAACACTTGCGCCAGCGCCTCGTGCACACTGGCGTCGTTGTCATCGATATCGAGTGCCGTCTTCAGATGCCGCTTTGCGGCTTCCCAGTTGCGCTCCTGGATATAGTTGCGCGCTGCCTGCACCGAATACTCGAGTGCTTTCTTCGGATCTTTCTTGTCGCCGAAGCCACCGCTCTCGGTGGTTACGCACGCTGACAGCCATAAGCTGCAGAGCGCGATTGCGATTGTTGTCATCCACTTCGGCATCGAATTACCTTCGTTCATTGTGCGCGGCCGAATCATTATAGGATGCGTATGGAATCTAGCTCGGTGGCAATACGCTCACGATGTCGTTCGCTGCGGCGCGTGCGGTCGGTCACTTGGCCGACCAACTGACCGCAGGCTGCGTCGATATCGTCACCCCGCGTGGTACGCACAGTCACCACATAACCCGCCTTCGTCAGCGTCTCCCAAAATTTTGTAATCGCGCTTTTACTGGGACGCTGGTAATCCGAATTTGGAAATGGATTGAATGGAATCAAATTGATTTTGCACGGCAGTTGTCGCAACAGCGCGGCGAGTTCGTGCGCCTGTTCAAGGCTGTCGTTGATACCGGCGATCAATGTGTATTCGATCGTAATGACGCGATGCGTATCGGTCTGCCGGTCTAGATAGCGCTGGCATGCGGCTAGTAATTGCGCTATCGGATAACGGCGATTGATCGGCACCAATTCGTCGCGCAGACGATCGTTCGGCGCATGCAGCGATACCGCGAGAGATACGTCACTGACTTCGCCAAGCTTGTCGATAGCCGGCACAACGCCTGAGGTACTTAGCGTCACCCGGCGCTTTGAAATGCCGTAGCCGAGATCGTCCATCATTAAGCTCATGGCATCGACGACGTTATCGAAATTCAACAACGGTTCGCCCATGCCCATCATGACGACGTTCGTAACAACGCGTTCTTTAGCCGCAAACCCATCGTAAGAGTTAATCGCCAGCCATACCTGGCCGATGATTTCCGCCGCCGTGAGATCGCGCTGAAAACCCTGCTTACCGGTCGAGCAGAAGCTGCAATCGAGACTGCAACCCACCTGAGAAGAAACGCACAATGTGCCGCGCTGCCCTTCCACGGGAATTAGCACCGTTTCGATCAGATTGCCGCCTTCGACACGAATCGCCCATTTACGGGTGCCGTCGGCGGAATCTTTTTGGCTGACAATTTCAGGAGGGCGGATTTCGGCAAGCTGCTGAAGTTTTGCGCGCAGTGGTTTGCCGATATTGGTCATCGCATCGAAATCGATGATGCCGGCGTGGTGAATCCATTTGAGAATTTGCTGCGCCCGAAACGGTTTCTCGCCGATCTCGACGAGAAACTGTTCCATTTTCGCGCGGGAAAGCCCGAGTAAATTGACCTTTCCCGACGCCGCAGCTGGCAGCTCGTTCATCGTTGCTCAGCTGCGCTCGCACAGCTCGCTGGTGGCGAAGAAATACGCAATTTCGCGCGCGGCAGAAGCAGGAGAATCCGAGCCATGCACTGCATTGGCATCGATGGATTCAGCGAAATCGGCCCGGATGGTGCCCGGCTCGGCGTTTTGCGGGTTGGTAGCGCCCATCAATTCGCGATTTTTCAGAACGGCGTTTTCACCTTCGAGTACCTGAACCGTCACTGGACCCGAGGTCATGAAATCGATCAACGCCGGAAAAAACGGACGGCCTTTGTGCTCGGCATAAAAGCCTTCGGCCTGCTCGCGGCTCAGACGCAGCATCTTCGCCGCGACGACGCACAGACCGGCTTGTTCAAATCGGCTATAGATCGCGCCGATCACGTTTTTTGCGACTGCATCCGGTTTGATAATCGAAAGCGTGCGTTCAACTGCCATGAAACTCTCCTAAAAATAATGACTTAGCGACTTATCAACAAAAGCTAGAAATTGGGTGAGGAACGAAAGGCGTGAATTATACGCAGGTTGAAAACAAATTAGTACGCGAACATGACAAACGTGAGGAGATGCAACATCTTGGAAATTTGATCAATTTCGCAGCCCTGACACCGCGCGAGTAATGGCTTCGATCGCACTATCGATATCCGGTTCCTCGGTGAATCTACCCAACGAAAAACGCAGCGCCGAATGCGCCATCGCATCCGATATACCCATGCCTCGCAAGACATAGGACGGTTCCAGACTGGCGGAAGTGCAGGCTGAGCCGGTCGAAATCGCTACATCCTTCAACGCCAGCAGCAATGCTTCGCCATCGACGCCTTCGAAACTCAGATTGACGATGCCGGGGAGGCGGCGCTCGCGATCGCCGTTCAACCGGATATCGCCGAGCGCTTCGATCGCGTCTAAAAATTTATTCCGCAGCGAGAAGATACGGGCCGCTTCTGTCGCCATCTCTGCATCGGCGATCGCGCATGCAGCACCTAGACCGACGATCTGGTGTGTCGCCAACGTGCCCGACCGCATGCCGCGCTCGTGACCGCCACCATGCATCTGCGCCTCTATCGTTACCGGAGGCCGACGGCGAACGTAGAGCGCGCCGATACCTTTGGGCCCATACACCTTGTGCGCCGAAATCGATAACAGATCGATCGGCATCTCACGTATATCGACAGGAATCTTGCCGATACTTTGCGCGCCGTCCACATGAAAAAGCACACCCTTATCTCGGCATAGACGACCGATAGCTGCGACATCATTGATCGTGCCGACTTCGTTATTCGCATGCATGATCGAGACGAGCGCCGTATCGGCGCGCAGCGCTTCATTTACCTGCTCGGGGTCGATGATGCCGTCGCTGCCGGGATCGAGGTAAGTCACCTCGAATCCTTCGCGCTGCAATTGCGCACAAACATCGAGCACAGCTTTGTGCTCGATGCGCGACGTAATCAGATGGTGCTTGCCACTGTCGGCGCGAACTGCATGAGCGGCGCCTTTCAACGCCAGATTGTTCGATTCGGTGGCGCCTGAGGTCCAGACGATTTCGCGGGGATCGGCGCCGATTAAGTCAGCGACTTGTCGGCGCGCATTTTCGACGGCCTCTTCGGCACGCCAGCCATAAATGTGGGAACGCGATGCCGGATTACCGAAGTTGCCGTCGCGCGTCAGGCATTGGCACATCGCCTCCGCGACGCGCGGATCGACCGGCGTCGTAGCGGCGTAATCAAGATAAATAGGAAGCTTCATCGCTTTAAGGCTTTATCGCACAGAACTTCATGACGCGGTGGGAAAGAAATAGCACAGCTTTATTTAATCGACGGATTCGCAGGGAATTGCTTCTTCGCTCATACCGCGAGCGCGCTGCTGCTGCCGCACCGATACTGCTTGAACTTCATTGCGCGCCACCAGATCGGCCAGACTGATGCTGCCCAGAAACCGATGAATCTGCTCGCTGAGATCGCACCACAAATAGTGCGTGAGGCAGGTTTCACCATCCTGGCAATTGGCATTGCCACCGCAGTCGGTGGCATCGATGTTTTCGTTAACCGCATCGATAATTTCAGCCACATATATCTGAGCACTGATGCGGCTCAATCGATAACCGCCACCCGGCCCACGCACGCTGGTAACTAGCGAATTGCGGCGCAGCCGAGCGAATAGCTGTTCGAGGTAGGACAACGAAATAGCCTGACGGCGAGAAATGTCGGCGAGGCTTACCGGCGAACTGCCAGCATTCAGCGCGAGATCCAGCATTGCCGTCACCGCATATCGACCCTTGGTGGTTAAACGCATAATCGGCTCACTCCGATGATCGCTGGAATCGGCGCAGTATGCTTAAAGCCGACTAAGAAGGTCAACTATTCCTTACCCCGCGCTTTGCGCACCCAATACTGCGCAGAAGTGAGGATTCCGCGGAGAATGCTGACCTCCATCGTATCCAACCGCGTGCGCTGAAACAGGCGTCGCAAGCGGGCCGATGTCTGCTTCGGCGCCTCGGCTTTCAGAAAGCCCATCTCTGCCAGCGTCTGTTCGAGATGCGTGAAAAAGCGCTCGACGTCATCGCCGGTGGCGTACGGCAAATCCCAATCGGCCATCGCATCCGCGCCGCGCCCATGAGTCGTGGCGCTACGATCATTCGTCAGATGTGCCATTCGCAATTCGTATGCGATCACCTGCACGGCCATCGCAACATTCAGCGAGCTGTATTCGGGATTGCTTGGAATATGAATGTGCAGCTGACACTTCTGCAGCTCTTCATTGGTCAGGCCGCGATCCTCGCGCCCAAACACCAGCGCCACTTTCTGTGTTTGAGCCTCGCGGTACGCTTGCGCGCACGCTTCGCGCGCGTCGAGCAGCGGCCAGGGAATCGCGCGCTCGCGCGCACTGCTGCCAATGACCAGCGAGCATTCCGCGATGGCCTGATCCAGCGTGTCCACCACCACTGCGCGCGCGAGTACATCGACGGCATTAGCGGCGCGAAACATGGCTTCGTCGCACGGATATTGTTTTGGCGCCACCAGATACAGCTCGGCGAGCCCCATGTTTTTCATCGCACGCGCGACCGCACCGATATTGCCGGGATGCGTTGTATTGACGAGAACTATGCGGAGGTTATCGAGCGGATTCACGGATAGCGCCACCTTTATTGCGGGCGCGCATTCTAGCAGGCTCAATCGCCGCGCTCTTGCTGGCGCGATTGGATTGAGCGAACCGGCGTAGCGAGCGTGATATACTCGCGCGCCCGTTTCGGCGGCCCCTCGCACTCATTCATTGATCAGGTAGTTTCCCTCATGCAACCGATGCTCACCATCGCTCTCAAAGCTGCCCGTCAGGCCGGCGAACTCATTGCGCGCGCCACCGATCAAATCGACAAAGTCCGCATTGATGAAAAAGCCGCAAACGATTTCGTTACCGAGGTCGATCGAGCATCCGAGCGCGAAATTATTTCGTTGCTGAGAAAAACCTACCCGGATCACGCATTCCTCGGCGAAGAAACTGGCAGCAGTGGCGCCAGCGATGCCGAATATCGCTGGATCATCGACCCGCTCGACGGCACCACCAACTTCATTCACGGCATTCCGCATTTCGCGGTGTCGATTGCGTGCGAATATCGCGGCCAGCTCGAACATGCGGTCGTGCTCGATCCGATTCGTCGCGAAGAATTCACCGCCAGTCGCGGTCGCGGTGCGCAATTGAATGGCCGCCGCATTCGGGTCAGCGAGCGCAAAGGGCTCGAAGGCGCGCTGATCGGCACCGGCATTCCATTCAAATCGCGCTGTGAAGCGCAAATTCCCGAGTACGTGCAGAGCCTGCAATCGATCGCGGAAAAAACTGCCGGCTTGCGTCGCGGCGGCGCAGCAGCACTCGATCTCGCTTACATCGCGGCGGGACGTCTCGATGGGTTTTGGGAAATGGCGCTGGCGCCGTGGGATATCGCTGCGGGCGCATTATTAATTCGCGAGGCCGGCGGCCTGATCAGCGATTTCAATGGTGGCAATAACTATATGGAAAACGGCAACATCGTGTGCGGCAGCCCGAAATGTTTCAAAGCGCTACTGCAAACCGTGCAGCCTCATCTCGGGCATTTGAAGTAAACGTATCGACCAAAAAAAACCGCTGTTGGACAGCGGTTTTTTTTGCTTCGTCAATCAGGGCCGGCCGTCGTCAACGCCTTCTTTTACCACCGCATTTGGCAGCAAATCCTCGCGCGATACGCCAAGCCAGTAAGCGATTGCGGAGGCGACGTAAATCGACGAGAACGTGCCAATCACGGTGCCGATAATCAACGCCAGTGAAAACCCGCGCATCACGTCGCCACCAAAAAACAGCAGTGTGAATAGCACTGCCAGCGTGATGCCCGAAGTCGCCAACGTGCGGTCGAGTGTTTCGGTGGTCGAAATATTCATCAGTTCAAGTACGTCGGTCTTGCGCAGTTTGCGGAAGTTTTCGCGAATGCGATCGAACACAACGATCGTGTCGTTGATCGAATAACCGATGATCGCGAGCACGGCGGCCAATGTGTTGAGATCAAAGTCCCACTGAAACAGCGCGAATGCGCCGACCGCGATAATGACGTCGTGAAAGAGCGACAACAGCGCGCCGACTGCAAACTTATATTCGAAGCGAACCGCGATATAAGCCATGATCGCCAGCAATGCCAGAATCATTGCCAGCCCACCCTGCTCGCGCAACTCCTCGCCGACTTGCGGCCCGACGAATTCGACACGTCGCAATTGAACCTCGCTGGTCGCATCTTGTTGCAGCAGTTCAACAACACGGTTGCCGATCTTGGCGTCTTCGGTTTTCGGCAGCCGAATCATCACCTCATTCTCGCTGCCGAAATGCACCACGGTCGCGCGCTCGAAACCGCCTTTCTCCAGACGGTTGCGAATTTCCGTTAACGATGCCGCTTCGCTGTAAGACAGCTCGACCAGAGTACCGCCGGTGAAATCGAGGCCAAAATTAAGGCCTTTGATCGCAATCACCGCGATCGCGACAATCGTCAGCACGACGGAAAATACTGCGGCGTAAACGCGCAGGCCCAGAAAATCGATCACTTTACGTTGGGTCATTTATTTGCGCTCCTCAGATCCACAGCTTCTCAAGACGGCGCCCACCGTAAATGAGATTGATCAGCGCGCGGGTCACCATAATGGCGGTGAATTGGGAAATGATCAGACCGATGGCGGTAGTGATCGCGAAACCTTTTATCGGGCCTGTACCGATCGCATACAGAATCACCGAAATCAGCACACCGGTCAGGTTGGCATCGAGAATGGTCAACGAGGCACGATCATAGCCGGCATGAATTGCTGCCTGCGGTGTCATGCCATTACGCATTTCCTCCTTGATCCTGCCGTAAATCAGCACGTTCGCATCGACGGCCATCGCCATTGACAGCACGATACCCGCGATACCCGGCATGGTCAGCGTTGCCGACAGGATCGACATACAACCCACCAGCAGCAGAATGTTGAAGGTCAACGCCACCACTGCGTACAGTCCGAACACCTTGTACAGAACGACCATGATCGCGGTGACGAACAGCAAGCCGATATACACGGCGTTTTTACCCTGAGCGATATTTTCCGCGCCGAGCGATGGGCCAACGGTACGCTCTTCGACAAAATCCATCGGTGCTGCCAACGCGCCGGCACGGAGCAGCAACGCGAGTTCCGATGCTTCAGCCGACGAACTCAAGCCGGTGATACGAAAGCGATTGCCGAGCGCATCGCGAATCGTCGCCAGGCTAATGATCTTTTTCTCGTCATAAGGCACCGCAACCGCGACTTCTTTACCGCTCGCATCGGTCTCGTAATGCGTGCGGGTTTTGCGCTCGATGAACAACACACCGAGGCGACGCCCGACGTTGTGACGCGTCGCCTGCGTCATCAAACTGCCGCCCTCGTTATCGAGCACAATGTTGACTTCGGATTCATTCGTCTGCGGATCGAAACCCGATTTCGCATCGGCCACGCGTTCGCCGGTTATTACGACATCGCGTTCGAGCTGCGCGGTTTTCGGCCCGAATTGCGCATCGCGAAATTCGAACTGTTCGCGTGCACCACTATCCGCGCCCACTTCCAGACGGAATTCCAAATTCGCGGTTTTACCAAGAATACGTTTCGCTTCTGCGGTGTCCTGAATTCCCGGCAATTCAACCACGATGCGATTGCGACCCTGACGCTGTACCAGCGGCTCTGCAACGCCGAGCTCGTTAACGCGATTACGCAATGTGTTGAGATTTTGCTCGACCGCATAATTTTCGATGTCTTTGATTTTCTGTGCCGTTACCGTCCAGCGCACCACGACACCCTCGGCACCCGTTTCGGTTTTCGCCTGCAACTCGGGGTATTCCTTACGCGCGATGTCGATCGCGCGCTGCGCCAGAGCCTCGTCCTTGAACGAACCTTCCAATGTTTCTGCGTCGGCATCGAGCAATCCGCGGATTTTCTCTTCGCGCAATTTATGCTTCAGGCCGGCAAGTGACAATTCGAGCCATTTTTTTGTGGCCGATGGCGTATCGACCTGCAACAGAAAATGCACACCGCCGCTGAGATCGAGACCCAGCTTCATCGGCTTGCCGCCGACGGCACGCATCCACGCGGGCGTCGTGCTCGCGAGATTTTGCGCAACGACATAATTGTCGCCGAGCGCGCGCTGTATTAGCGCCTGAGCCCGCAACTGTTGTTCGCCGTCGCGCAAACGGATCAACCCGCTCTTACCATCGTCGCCAACAGTCGCGCCGAAGAATTCGATACCGGCATCGCCGATTGCTTTGGTTGCGGTATCGAGCGTCGCTTGCTGTACCAGCGTCGCACTGCTTTCGCCGGAAATCTGAATCGCCGGATCGGGCGCATATAAATTCGGTGCCGCGTAAAACGTGCCGATCGTCAAAATGAAAACAATCAGCAGATATTTCCATAACGGGTATTTATTCATACGGATTCCAAAAAGAATGCACTGAATCGACTAACCGGTGCGTTGCTCGTTATTGTTGATTCCGAAAATTCGCGATTAAAAAATCAACGGCCCGAACAAAGCGGGCCATTATACGTTTTCACTGTTGTGTTAATCAGCCCACCCACGCGCGAGCATTTCTGAACAGACGCAACCACGCGCCGTCTTCCTGCCAATCGTCTGGATGCCACGAATTGACCACCGCGCGGAATACACGTTCCGGATGCGGCATCAATAAAGTCACTCGGCCATCGCGCGTCGTCACACCGGTAATACCGTTCGGCGATCCGTTCGGGTTCGCCGGATAACGCTCGGTGACGCTGCAATGGTTGTCGATGAATTGCAGTGCGATCTGCCGGCTTTGTTGCAATTGCGCCAATTGATCAGCATTCGCAAATTCGGCGCGACCTTCACCATGCGCAACCGCGACCGGCATATGCGAACCGACCATACCGCTAAACAAAATCGACGGCGATTGCGGCACTTGCACCAGCGCGACGCGCGCTTCGAATTGTTCGGATAAATTGCGCACGAAACGCGGCCACAATTCGGCGCCGGGAATCAGACTCTTCAGATTCGACATCATCTGGCAGCCATTACAGATGCCGAGCGAGAAGGTGTCGCCACGCTCGAAAAACGCTTGGAATTGTTCGCGCGCGCGCACGTTGAACAGGATGGTTTTCGCCCAGCCTTCGCCCGCACCCAGCACATCGCCATACGAAAAACCGCCGCACGCCGCCAGCCCTTTGAAATCGTCGAGTGCAACGCGACCGCTGAGAATATCGCTCATGTGCACATCGACCGCGGTGAAACCGGCGCGATCGAATGCCGCCGCCATTTCCATCTGACCGTTGACGCCCTGCTCGCGTAGAATCGCCACGCGTGGACGCGCACCGCGTGCAATGAAGGGCGCGGCAATATCGTCGTTCTGATCGAAGCTGAGTTTGACGTTGAGGCCCGGATTGCTGTCGTCGAGCAGCGCATCGAATTCCTGCTGAGCACACTCGGGATTATCGCGCAGCGCTTGAATGCGATAACTCGTTTCCGACCATACGCGCTGCCATTCGACGCGATTACCCTGCAATACGGTCTTGCCGTGCCAATTGAATTGCAACGCCGTGCCCAAGTGGACTTCGCCGAGCAGCTGGGCGCAATGATCAAGACCGTACTGCGCCAATTGCTGCAACACTGCATCGCGATCGGCACGGCGTACCTGCAACACCGCACCGAGTTCTTCGCTGAACAATACCGACAACGCATCGCTGCCGAGCAGGCTCAGTTCGACGTTGAAACCGCAATGACCCGCGAACGCCATTTCGGTTAGCGTCGCGAATAAACCGCCGTCCGAACGATCGTGATATGCGAGCACGCGGTTTTGTTCGAGCAGCTGCTGCATAGCCGCGAAAAAACCCGCGAGCAATTTCGGTTCGTCGATATCCGGCGCGTCATTGCCGAGTTGATTGAATACCTGCGCGAGACATGAACCGCCGAGCCGGTTTTTGCCCTGCCCTAAATCGATGGCGATCAAATCGGTATCGCCCATTCCTTGCAACAAAGAGCCGATGCGCAATTGCGGGGTCACGGTTTTGCGCACGTCGAGCACCGGCGCGAACGCAGAAATAATCAGCGACATCGGCGCTGTCACCGATTTGTTTTCGCCGCTTTCGATCCACGCGGTGCGCATCGACATCGAATCCTTGCCGACGGGAATCGTGATGCCCAGCTGCGGACACAATTCCATGCCGACCGCTTTTACCGCTTCGAATAATTTTTCGTCTTCGCCTGGATGGCCCGCCGCGCACATCCAGTTCGCCGACAATTTCACATCGGATAATTTCTCGATGCGCGCGCTCGCAATATTCGTGATTGCTTCGCCAACCGCGATACGCCCCGACGCCGGCGCATCGATCAGCGCGAGCGGCGTGCGTTCGCCCATCGACATCGCTTCGCCGCGATAGCTGTCATATGCCACCGTCGTCACCGCGCAATCGGCAACCGGCACCTGCCACGGGCCGACCAGTTGATCGCGCGCAATCATGCCGGTGACGCTGCGATCGCCGATCGTGATAAGAAAGTTTTTGCTGGCGACGGTGGGCAATCTCAATACGCGCAATGCCGCGTCGTCCAAATCGATCGCATCGAGTTCCAGCGTTGCATGTTGAATCTGCGTGCGCGAAAAACTGCGCTGCATTTTCGGCGGTTTGCCGAACAGCACCGACATCGGCAGATCGACCGGATTGCTCGCAAAAAACGCATCGCCGACGCGCAAATGTTTTTCGTCAGTCGCCACACCGACCACCGCGAACGGGCAACGCTCGCGTGTGCAGATATCGGTGAAACGCTGCAGATTTTCCGGGTGCACCGCGAGCACATACCGCTCCTGCGCTTCGTTGCACCAGATCTCCAGCGGCGCCATGCCGGGTTCGTCGTTCGGCACGGTGCGCAGCTCGAACTGGCCGCCTTTGTCGCCGTCCTTCACCAATTCGGGAAACGCATTCGACAAACCGCCGGCGCCGACGTCGTGAATAAATTCGATGGGATTGTTATCCGCGAGCGCCCAGCAGCGGTCGATGACTTCCTGACAGCGGCGTTCGATTTCCGGGTTTTGCCGTTGCACCGACGCGAAATCCAGATCTTCGCTCGATGCGCCGCTCGCCATGGAGGATGCCGCGCCGCCGCCGAGTCCAATCAACATCGCCGGTCCGCCAAGTACGATTAACTGGCAACCTGCGGCGAACGGTTTTTTCTCGACGTGTTCGGCTTTGATATTGCCGTAACCGCCGGCAATCATGATTGGCTTGTGATAACCGCGCCGCTCGGTGATGCCGTTAGGGCCCGGCGCGAAATCTTCGTAGGTACGAAAATAACCGCAGATATTCGGGCGACCATATTCGTTGTTGAACGCAGCGCCGCCGATCGGACCTTCGATCATGATATCGAGTGCCGACACAATGCGATTCGGCTTCCCGTAGCTCTGCTCCCACGGCTGCATGAAATTCGGTATCTGCAAATTCGAAACGGTGAAACCGTTCAACCCGACCTTCGGTTTGGAACCGCGCCCAACCGCGCCTTCATCGCGAATTTCACCGCCAGCGCCCGTGCCCGCACCGGGAAACGGTGCGATTGCAGTCGGGTGATTGTGCGTCTCGACCTTC
>CBFHCK010000038.1:0-12343 GCA_965653955.1 uncultured Spongiibacteraceae bacterium | reverse complement strand
CGAAGAGTTACGTCAGCAGACATTGATCCTGCAAGCCAAGATCGAAAAAATGGCGTCGCTCTCGGCCGAGAACGCACGTTTACGCCAGCTCCTCAACTCCTCGGCGCATCTCGATGACAGCGTGCTGATCGCCGAGTTGATTGGCGTGTCGTCGGACCCGCTGCGCCATATCGTCGTGATCAACAAGGGGCGTGATGCCGGTGTGTATGTCGGCCAGGCAGTCATCGATGCGCGCGGTCTTGTTGGTCAGGTGATCGAAGTCAGCGCCTACTATTCGCGCGTGATGCTGATCACCGATAGCACGCACGCGGTACCGGTGCAGGTTAATCGCAACGGCGTGCGCGCCATCGCCGAAGGCAGCGGTTTGATCGACGAACTACAGCTCGCGCATGTCGCGACAACGATGGACATCAAAGTCGGCGATCTGCTGGTCACGTCGGGGCTCGGCGGGCAATTCCCGATTGGCTATCCGGTGGCAATGGTCACGTCGGTCGATAGCAGTTCGAATTCGTTCATGAAAGTACGGGCGCGACCGATGGCGCTGCTCGATCAAAGCCGCCATTTGCTGTTGATTTTCCGCGAGCGCGGCGCGCTGCCCGAACCACAGGGATTGCCGAACGAAGACGTCGAGGCTGCGCAATAACATGGCGGTGCAAGCGAACGGTCGGCCGATCATTTTCGCCACACTCGCTATCGCACTCTGGCTCAGCATCATTCCGCTGCCCGATTGGGCGCGCTGGGCGCGGCCCGAGTGGGTGGCGATGGTGCTGATTTACTGGGTCATCGCATTGCCCCATCGGATCGGCATCGGCAGCGCGTTCGTTACCGGGCTGGTACTCGATCTGGTCGAAGGTTCGCCGCTCGGTGAAAACGCCTTCGCGCTGTCGATCATCGCCTATCTCGGTCTGATTCTTTATCAACGCATGCGAATGTATGCCGGCTGGCAGCAGGCCGGTATCGTGTTCGTGCTGGTCGGCTTGAACCAGTTGCTCTGCCACTGGGTGCAGACGTTGACTACCAAGGTCATGCCGACGATGTTGTTTCTGCTGCCGGCCCTGGTATCCGCATTACTCTGGCCGACGGTCATGCTGTTGCTGCGCAAAGTGCGTCGACAATTTGCGATCACCTGACGCTATCGGTTCACTCGATCCCAAGGATGCTCTAACGAATGCTCTATCTCGCTTCGCAATCGCCGCGTCGGCGCGAATTACTCGCGCAGATTGGCGTTCAGCACCAAGTCGTGGCGGCATCGATCGACGAAAGCCGGCGATCCGGCGAACCCGCCGAGCAGTATGTGCAGCGGCTTGCGCGCGAAAAGGCGGCGGCCGGCTGGCGACAGTTGCCGATTCTGGGGTTATCCGCCGCGCCGGTGCTCGGTGCGGACACCGCAGTAGTGGTCGATGGCGACATCCTCGGCAAACCGAGCGATGCCGCTGATGCACAGATGATTTTGCGGCGGCTATCCGGGCGCAGTCACGATGTGATGACTGGCGTTGCAATTTGCGATGGCGTTAGCGAGCAAGTACGAATCAGCCGCACGCGCGTGTGGTTTCGCGCTCTCGATGACGATGAAATTGCGCGTTATTGGAATACCGGCGAACCTGCCGATAAAGCGGGTGCCTACGGTATTCAAGGATTCGCGGCGACATTCGTCGAGCGTATCGACGGCAGCTATAGCGGCGTAGTCGGGCTGCCGCTATTTGAAACCGCCGAACTGCTGCGGCTTTATGGTTTTATGGGACAGTAATTTATGGCCTTATGGAATAGCTAGATGAATGAAGAAATCCTGATCAATATCACCGCGCTCGAAACGCGTGTGGCGCTCGTTGAAAACGGTGTACTGCAGGAAATCTACATTGAGCGCGAGCGCTCAAAAGGCATCGTCGGCAACATTTATAAAGGCACCGTCGCGCGTGTGTTACCCGGTATGCAGGCGGCATTTATCGATATCGGTCTCGATCGCGCCAGTTTTCTGCATGTGTCGGATATTTTTCTGCAAGACGAAGACGGCATGGAGCAGCGCCCGGCGGGAAATGGTATCGAGCCGCCGGATATTCGCACCGTGCTGCGCGAAGGGCAGTCGGTGGTGGTGCAAGTCAACAAAGATCCGCTCGGCACCAAGGGCGCGCGATTGACCACGCATTTATCGATTTCATCGCGCTTTCTGGTGTACATGCCGCAGACCGCGCATATTGGTATTTCGCAACGCATAGAGGATGAAAGCGAGCGCATGCGACTGAAAGCATTGCTGGAATCCTGCGTCGAAGCCGAAGGCATGCAAAACGCTGGCGGCTTTATTATTCGCACCGTTGCCGAGGGTGCGGGCGAGCCCGAATTTCTCGCCGATATCCGCTTTTTGAAAAAGCTCTGGCGGGCTCTGCGTGAACGTATCGATACGCTCAGCGCGCCCGCGATCATTTACGAAGACCTGCCGCTGTTTCTGCGCACGATGCGCGATATGGTGCGCCCCGGTCTCGAAAAAATCCGTATCGATTCCGCTGCGAATTATCCGCGCGTCGAAGCATTCGCACGCGATTACATTCCGGAAATTTGCGAACGCATCGAGCTGTATAAAAGCGATCGCCCTCTATTCGATTTATACGGTCTCGAAACCGAAATTCAAAAAGCGCTCGGTCGCAAAGTCGAATTGAAATCGGGTGGCTATCTGATCATCGATCAAACCGAAGCGATGACGACGGTCGATGTAAATACCGGCGCGTTTGTCGGGCATCGCAATCTCGAAGAGACGATTTTCAAAACCAATCTCGAAGCGGCGACGGCGTTGGCGCGACAACTGCGCGTACGCAATCTCGGCGGCATCATCATTATCGATTTCATCGATATGAAAGATCCCGAGCATCGCCGGCAGGTGTTGCGCACGTTTGAAAAAGCAATGGAGCGCGATTACGCGAAAACCAGCATTACCGGCGTATCGGAATTGGGCCTTGTCGAGATGACGCGCAAGCGCACGCGCGAAAGTCTCGGTCACGTGCTGTGTGTGCCATGTCCGGTGTGCGAAGGCCGCGGTTCGCTGAAATCGCCAGAAACCGTGTGCTACGAAATCTTTCGCGAAATTCTGCGCGAAGCGCGCATGTACGATAACGATAAATTACTCGTGCTCGCATCGCAGGAAGTCGTTGATCGTCTGCTCGATGAGGATTCGCATATCGTCGCCGATCTCGAAGTGCATCTCGGAAAAACGATTCAATTCCAGGTCGAAGTGATGTATTCGCAGGAGCAGTTCGATGTGGTTTTGCTTTAGGCGAGACACTTTTGCGGAGCAGCGTGCGCAATGCCGTCAGTTCTTTCGAGACACGCGGCAAGTATGTCCCTATAGCTCGTCAGAGACATCCATGTCTCTGACGGTCCCGAAAGAACTGACGGCATTGCGCCCGTCAGATTCTGCGCGTGTTCATGAGCTCATTAAATGCAATCGCGCACGACATTAATCTGGATCAATCGCCTGCTATGGACCGTACTGGTCGGTGCGGTGCTGCTATTCGCGTCGGTGGTGAGTCTGGGGCGTTATTACATTCCGTATGTCGAAGACAATCGGCAGCAAATTGTCGATCTACTGAATAAGCGCACGGGGCTGCATTTCAGCGTCGGCCATCTATCGGGGCGGTGGCAGCATTTATCGCCGTATTTCGTTATCGACGATTTGCGTCTACGTAATCCGCAAAAACCTGAACAAGTCATTTTGCATATTCGCCATGCAGAGTTGCGGCTCGGTATTTTTCGCAGCATCGCGGCGCGCACATTGGCGATCAGTGAATTAAAGGGCGATGGCGTCGCACTGCAATTGGAGGAGGCGCCGCTCGGCCGGTGGCATTTGCCGGGTTTTGTTTCATCGAAACAAATTGAACTGCAGCCACTGCGTAATCTGCTTGCCGCGATCTATCGCGCCAATCTAAGCAATACGCGCATCAATCTTCGGTTCTTCTCCGGCGGCAGCGCGCAACTGGACGGACAAGCGATGCGATTGCAGCGCGCGGGCGAATTCCGCCGACTCAATCTCGCCATGACCTTCGCGCAAGGCGGCGCGCCGGTGACACTGATAATCGAAACGCATGGCGATTTGCGCGGCAATAATTTTTCCGTGCGTAGTTATGCAGGATTTCGCGGTGTCGATTTGACGCCGATGCTGCCGGCGATAAAAACATTTGGTATCGAATTGCAACACGGCCGCATCGATGGTGAAGCGTGGCTCGACCGCCGCAACAATGGCGATATTGAAGTGCGCGGCAACGTCGGCGTGCCGTGGCTCGATATCGCCGGTTTCGGCGGCGATAATTTTGCACCGATCAAAAATATTCACGCGCAGTTCTTATGGCGCGGCGATGAGCGGCAGCAACGTATCTGGCTGTCGCAACTGCAAGGACAGTGGAATCAGACGCCGTTAGATTTTCGTCATACGACCATCGCCCTGACGAAAGCCGTGCCGCAGCAGCTGCATTTGGCTATGCCCGAGCTCGCGTTAAATGTTCTGCGCGATAGCTTGCTTGCCGATCCGCAATTGGCCGACAGCATGCGCAAACCGCTCGCTGCATTAGCGCCAGCGGGTACGCTGCGTAATTTGCATATCGATCTGCCCATTACCGCCGACGGAAAAGAGCAACTGCGATTGCGCGCGCAGCTCGACCAGATCGATGTGCAGCCGTGGCAGGGCGCACCCGGTGCCAGCGGTGTTACCGGCTATCTGGATATGGGTCTGCGCGATGGTCGTGTCGATCTGGTCAGCGAAAATTTCGCGATGACATTTCCGAATGTGTATCGCCAGCCGTTGAAATTCGACGGGGTGCGCGGGCAAGTGCGCTGGCTGATCGACGGCGAACATATTCTGGTTAATAGCGGACCGATGCCGGTGCATGGCGATGCGGGCACTGCCACCGCGCAGTTCGCGCTCGATCTACCGGTGCATCGCGCCAGCAAACCGCTGATGACGTTGATGGTCGGTTTGCAAAATTCAGCGGCGCAATATCGCGATCTATTCATTCCGTACACATTGCAACCCAGCCTGCTCGACTGGCTTCGGCAATCGATTCGCGGCGGCGCGTTGCCGAGCGGCGGATTTATTTATCGTGGCTCGCTGCTCGCCAACGATCGCGCGAATAACACGGTGCAGTTATTCCTTGATGTACACGATGCCGAATTGAAATTTCAGCCGGATTGGCCAGCGCTGCACGACTTGCAAGCGAAGGTGTGGGTCGACGATGGCGATCTGCTGGTCGAAAGTCCATCGGCGCGCATGTTCAATCGTGTCGCGCTGCGCGATATCAATGTCGAATTACATCATCCCGAAGAAGGTAGTTGGCTCACTGTGCGAGGTTCGGCGCAAGGCAGCGGCGACGATGTATTGCGCGTGCTGCGCGAAAGCCCGCTGCGACAGCGTGTCGGCGCGACACTCGATAAGTGGCGCTGGAAAGGCGGCGCTAACGCAACGCTCGATTTAGGCATTCCATTGAGTGGAACGCGCGCGCATCAAATTGCGGTCGATGCAGAGTTGGGTCCTGGTGAATTAACGTTGGGCACGGAGCGCATTGTGCTGAAGGATGTGCGCGGTCCGCTGCAATATCGCAGCGACGGTGGATTGCGATCCGATGCCATTGTCGCGAAATGGTACGACAAACCCGTCACCGCAAAATTGATCACCGCGGCCGATGGCAATATCGATATTCAGGCGCGCGGCCACATCGGCATGGCGGATTTGCAGGATTGGTTGCAGCAACCGCTATTCGCGCATGCAAATGGCCAAACGCCTTTCGATGCCACGCTGCATCTTGCAGGCGAAAACAGCAGCTTGGAGGTGCGTTCGGATTTGCAGGGGGTGGAATTCACATTGCCGCCCCCCTACGCGAAACAGGCGGGTGAAGTATTGCCGTTACATGTTGGAATGGCGCTCGGCGCGCAGCGGCAGATATACGCCGAACTCGGTGACAAAGCCGATCTGCGTTTGCGCTGGGATGATGAACAAGAATTGGATGCGGGTGTGTTGCGATTGGGTCGCACCGGCAAAAATACATTTGTCACCGGCCATATGCTGGTAACGGGGCGCATCGCTGAACTGGATCTCGGCGCATGGCGCAATATTTTTTCGCAACCGCAACCGCAACCGCAACCGCAACCGCAACCGCAACCGCAACCGCAACCGCAAATCGGCGGAACGGCATCCTCGATTGCCGATCCAGCGCTTGCGTTGCAACTACGTGATTTACAAATTGGCAACGTCGCGGTCGTCGGCCAAAGCTTGCGCGATGTCGTTGCTTCGGCGCAGCGCGATGCCACCAGTTGGCAAATACGGCTGCGCTCGCAACAGCTTGCCGGCACGATCAGAGTGCCGGACGACACTATCGAGCCGTGGCGTTTGCAATTCGATTACGTGCATCTACCGGCGCCAAAAAAGGCGGATGCCGTAGCCGCAGCGGTACCATCGAATCTCGAGCAAATCGATCCATCGCAAGTGATCGCGATGAATGTACGCGTCAATCGGCTGTGGCGCGGCGGTGAAGAAATCGGCTGGCTCGATCTTCAGGTTCGACCATTGCCGGATGGCATGCTGTTGCAACAAATAAACGGCAGCGTGCGCGGTGTGGCGATAGTCCCGCGCGGCGATACGCCGGCGAGTCTGCGCTGGACCAGACGCAACGGCGAGCATCGAAGCGAATTTAACGGCCGGCTGATCGTCGACGATATTCGCGAGCCGCTGCAGCGTTGGCGCTACGAACCAGTGCTGACGTCGAAGCACGGTCGCGCCGACATCGAGCTGGCGTGGCCGGGTCGACCGGATGAATTCAAATTTGTGCTCGCTGAAGGTAAGGCGGAGCTGCGTGTGGATGATGGACGCTTTCTGAAAGCGTCATCATCGGCCACCGGTGCGCTGAAAGTTGTCGGCGTATTTAACTTCGCGAATTTCCTGCGTCGTCTGCAACTGGATTTCTCCGACGTATTTAAAAATGGCGTCAGCTTCGACGACATGCGCGGCGGCTTCGTAATTCGGGATGGCGTGCTCGCCACGGCGGAACCGTTCGAAATCAAAAGCCCCGGAAGTCGTTTCCGGCTTGCAGGCACTATCGATTTCAATAGCGATCAAACCGACATGGAGTTAGTGGCAACGTTGCCGGTCGCCAGTAATTTACCCTGGGTTGCCGCGCTTGCGGCGGGCTTGCCGGTGGCGGCGGGCGTTTATGTTGCGAGTAAAGTGTTCGAAGATCAGGTCGATCGTTTTGCCAGTGCGTCGTATGCGGTGACCGGTCCGTGGGCTGATCCGCAAGTCAAATTACGTCGCGTGTTCGACGATAAATTGCCGCAGAAATCGAATGAGCCCGCGCAATCGACCGAATCTTCGCCTGCGACCGAACAGTCGGCATCCAAGGAACAATTGCCATGAGCAAACCTGCTGCCACGAACAAACCTATTGCCACGAACAAACCTACCGCCGTGATCAAAATCAGTGTGGCGGCGGTGCAGATGATTTCCGGTGGCGATCTTGAAACGAATTTGGCGAACGCGGAAAAATTAATTGCACAAGCAGCGAATGCCGGCGCGAAATTAATTGTGCTGCCCGAAGCATTCGCTTTATTTCTCGGGAGCGAACAAAAACAACTCGGCGCTAACGAAGCCGGATCGCAACCGCGTGTGCGTACATTTCTCGCTGCTCAGGCGAAACTGCATCGCGTATGGATCGTCGGTGGTACGGTACCGGTGCTGGATCACGATCCGCAACGTCCGCGCGCCGCGTGTTTCGTTTACGACGACAGCGGCAATGAAGTAGCACGTTACGACAAAATGCATTTATTCGATGTGGATGTCGGCGATAAACAGGGCAGCTACCGCGAGTCCGATTCGTATCAACCAGGCAACGAGGTTGTCACTGTGCCAACGCCGTACGGTTGCGTCGGCATCGCGGTCTGCTATGACTTGCGCTTTCCCGAATTATTTCAATTACTGCGCGAACAGGGCGCGGAGATTATTGTGTTGCCATCGGCATTCACGCGCAAAACCGGTCTCGCGCATTGGTTGCCGTTACTGCGCGCACGCGCGATCGAAACGCAGTGTTATCTGATCGGCGCGAATCAGGGCGGACAACATTCGTCGAAGCGCCACACGTCGGGTGGTTCAGCGATTATCGACGGCTGGGGCGAGGTATTGGCGGAAGTGGGATTCGGTGAGTGTGTCGTCAGCGCCGAAATTGATCTCAATAAATTGCACAACGAGCGACGCGCAATGCCGGTGATGCAACATCGCAAGTTTTCGATCTCGCCTAAGCCCGAGTAAACGATTTCGGAATGATTGCGTTGTAACGATTAGAGTTCGGCCAGCTCGCGCAAATAGCGAAATAATTTTCGCGCGGCCGCCGGTGGTTTTTGCTGTTCGCGTTCTTTCACCGCTGCTGTAATTAATTGCCGCAAATGCTGGCGATCGGTATTCGGATAATCGGCCAGCACCTTTTCCATTGCCGGCAAACCCGTAGCGATAATTTCATCGCGCAATTGTTCGAGTGCATGGAATTGCTGATTGCGCTGCTGTCGACCATTTTGCAGTTCTTCATACGCGGCCGCGATGGCGGCGCTGTCGACAAGCCGCATCAATTTGCCGATGTATTGCAACTGTCTGCGCAAACCTTCACCGCTTTTTAAGCGTCGCGCCACCGTGATGGCGGCGAGTAATTCGCCTTCGAGTGGAATTGTCGAGAATTCGCCGTCGCTAAGTTTGACGATGGCTTCGCCCAATTCCTGCAGCGCGGTCATTTCGCGTTTGAGTTCGCTTTTGCTAGGCTTTTCGTCGGCGAATTCATCGAATGAATCTTTGGAACGGGGCATTATTCGTCTTCACCAAAACGATTGTTGATCAGCGCGACCATTGCATCGTGCGCCTCTTGTTCATCATCGCCATTAAATTCGAGATCGACCTCGGTGCCCTGGCTTGCCGCCAGCATCATCACCGACATGATGCTTTTGGCATCGACCATGCGACCGTTAGTACCGATGCGTGCCTGACAACGATAAAGAGCGGAGGTGCCAACTAATTTGGCGGCTGCACGCGCATGCAAACCGAGCTTGTTGATAATCGTTATTTTTGTAGAAATCATAAAGTCTTCATGAGTTAGCGGATATGCGATGCTCAGTCGATAAGTTCGCGATGTCGCACCTGCACATCTTTGAATTCGCTGGCGAATGCCTTGGCCAGTCGTTCGGCCATATATACTGAGCGATGTTGCCCACCGGTGCAACCAAGTGAAATCGTTAGATAGCTGCGATTGCCGGCAAGAAACTTCGGCAGCCATTTTTGCAGCATCTGATGAATATCGTTGAACATTTCGTTCACTTCGGGTTTTTCATCAAGGAAGGCGATGACCGCGCTATCGCGACCGGTCATCGAACGCAGCAGCGGATCCCAATGCGGGTTCGGCAATACGCGCAAATCGAATACCAGATCGGAATCCACCGGCAATCCACGTTTGTAACCGAACGAAACAAATAGCAACGATAACCCTGCCGCGGTACGACCGAGTACGCGCGCACGCAACGTGGTACGCAGTTCGTGCACATTCATGTTGCGCGTATCGAGCGTCAAACCGGCGCTCATTGCGATCGGTTCGAGTAAACGCTTTTCATTGGCAATCGCTTCCGGCAGCGGTGTGTGCTCATCGCTAAGCGGATGTCGGCGCCGTGTTTCCGAAAAACGCTTTATCAGCGTGTGATCGTCTGCATCGAGGTAAATAATTTCCGCGCGAATATCGGTCGGCAGCGATAACAATAAATCGTTGAAGCGCGATAAATCTTTAGTGGCATTACGTGCATCGATGCAAACAGCAACTTTGTGATTGTCGAATTGATCGTTGCGTAATTGCTCGACTAATTGCGGTAGCAGCGATACAGGGAGGTTATCGATGGCGTAATAGCCTTCATCTTCGAACAAATGCAGCGCCGAGCTTTTACCCGAACCGGAGCGACCGCTGATGATGATAAGTTGCATCGCCGCTCCTGAGCTGCATGTTCGAAAATGGGCGTAATTAACGCCCTTTGATTTTTTCTTTGTGCTTGATCAACTGTCGATCGAGTTTGTCGGCAAGACTATCGATCGCAGCGTACATATCCTGGTTTTCGCACGCGGCGAATAAATTCGCGCCGGCGACGTGAACGGTCGCTTCAGCTTTCTGGACCATTTTTTCGACGGTTAACGTGACGGATGTATTGGTGATGTTATCGAAGTGATTTTGCAGCTTGTTTAATTTGGTGGTGACGTAATCGCGTAATGCGGGAGTAACATCGACATGGTGGCCGCTAACGGTAATTTGCATATCCGACTCCTTCTACCAATGAAAGCTCAAAGAGCGAAGCTCGGAAAAACTGCGGTGCTCAGCAAATTTTTCAGAGCCCTGAGTGCAATATAGATCAAACCGATACGCGCTTGGCTAACTTTTTACTGCGTCTTCCATTTTGGCGTGGCTTTGCTCCGAAAGGTTGCGAGCTGTCAAAAAACACACACTTTATGACCCGTTTAACTTGACGGATTCCCACTTCATTTAGCTGATTACAGCAGGCGCTTTCGTTCGTTTGACGGTGGAATCATCATCGCTTCGCGATATTTGGCGATTGTGCGACGCGCCACAACAATGCCCTGGTCGCCAAGTAACTCGGTGATGCGGCTGTCACTGAGAGGCTTACGCGCATTTTCTGCGGCAATCAGTTTTCGAATCAGCGCGCGGATTGCCGTGGATGAGCACTCGCCGCCGGATTCGGTGGCGACGTGGCTCGAAAAGAAATATTTCAGCTCAAAAATTCCGCGCGGCGTGTGCATATATTTTTGGGTGGTCACGCGCGAAATGGTCGATTCATGCATGCCCACGGCTTCGGCAATATCGTGCAATACCAGCGGTTTCATTGCCTCTTCGCCGTATTCGAAAAAGCCGCGTTGATGCTCGACTATTTTCGTCGACACTTTTAGCAGCGTTTCATTACGGCTTTGCAGGCTTTTCAGAAACCAGCGGGCTTCCTGCAGGTTGTCGCGCAGGTAGCTTTTATCGGAGCCTGAATCGGCGCGGCGCACCAACGCGGCATAGTCGGCATTAATGCGTAGTCGGGGCGCGATTTCGGGATTTAATTCAACGGTCCAGCGGCCGCGAATTTTGCGCACGAACACATCGGGCACAACGTATTCAGCCTGCGAGCCGGCGATCATCGCCCCTGGGTTCGGATTCAGCGTCTGGATCAGTTGCAGCACATCGCGCAGCTCGTTTTCACGCAGGCGAGTGCGGCGCATCAGCTGTACATAATCGCGGCTGCCGAGGAGTTGAATGTGCTTGTCGACCACCAGCTTCGCTTCGCGCAGCCACAGCGTATCGGCGGGAAACTGATTTAACTGGATAAGCAGACATTCGCGCAGATCGCGTCCGCCGACGCCGGGCGGATCGAACTGCTGGATGCGGTGCAGCACCGCCATGATTTCGTCGAGTTCAGTATCGCTTTCGCTCGGCATGCCCTCGAGAATTTCTTCCGGCGAAATCGTCAGGCGGCCGTTATTGTCGATCGCATCGATGATGGCGGTGGCGATCATCCGATCGTTGTCGGACATGCGCGTCAGGTTCAATTGCCACTGCAGGTGATCCTGCAATGATTCGGCGGCGGTGTTGCGCGCGTCGAAATCGAAGTCGGAATCATCGCCACCGCTGCCGCTAGAGCTGCTGCTACTCGTCTGGTAAATGTCTTCCCAGCGTGTATCGACGGGCAGGTCTTCTGGAATGTCGGTGTCGTATTGCCAGTCGGAGGATTCTTCGGGGCTGGTTGAGTCGGTGGTGGTTGGGGTGGTGTCGTGGCCGTTCAGCGAGACAGTCAGCTCGGCGGTGGGCAGTATCGGCGGTTCGTCTTCACTGTCGTCGCCGATTTCCAGCATCGGATTGGAATCGAGCGCGCTTTGAATTTCCTGTTGCAGGTCGAGAGTCGATAACTGCAGCAGTTTGTTCGCCTGTTGTAGCTGAGGCGTCATGGTCAGCTGCTGACCGAGCTTGAGCTGAAGCGATTGTTTCATAGGCGGCTACCGCAATTCTGTCTAAAAATCCAGCAATGTGGAACGAATTCTGCATCTGGAGTTTAGTCGCGCTAGCCAGCGCGTGCAATCGCTAAAGCCGGAAATGCTCGCCTAAGTAAACCTCGCGAACTTTGGCGTTATTCAACACAGTCTCGGCATCACCGGCCGCGATAATCAGACCCTCGCCAACGATGTAGGCCTTTTCGCAGATATCGAGCGTCTCGCGCACGTTGTGATCGGTGATTAATACGCCGATATTTTTGCTGCGCAGATGTTTGATGATTTCCTTGATGTCATTAACCGAGATTGGATCGAC
>CBFHCK010000037.1:0-12345 GCA_965653955.1 uncultured Spongiibacteraceae bacterium | reverse complement strand
CGGTTAAACCCGCTGAATATTGATAAGGCTGCGCCGCTCGCGCAGCGCATCCATCGCTTCCCACAGAAGTCTTCTGTGCGCTTTATCGGCGCAAAAAAATGCATCGATAAAATTCGCGCACACTCGCAGGGCGTGCGTGAATTTGCCCCATTTTTATAAAAAATATCTGGCCCCAATTTATCGTGATGATTAATCACGCAAAAAATTTATTGGCATAACGCTTGTAAGCATGAAGATGTAATAACAGGTTTTGCCAATGGCGGCGAAACAGCGATTCCAAGATTGAGCAAAGGCGCTCATGACCGACTGACTGCATATGCACGTCGATTGGTTGTGAACGCCTTTTTTTTCGCCTGTAGGTTTGTTTCGAAAAACGGGGTTCACCGACGATGAAAGTAAAAATCCAAAGACGACCACTGATCAAAAAAATTGCCGCCGCAGTGGCGCTCGCGGCGAGTGCAACGCTGTTCGGTACTGCGGCCAATGCAGCAGTTGGCAAACCCGAAAAATGGGAGCTGAAATTCGGCTTTATCAAATTGACCGATATGGTGCCGCTCGCCATTGCCTACGAAAAAGGATATTTCGAAGATGAAGGTTTGTACGTCACGCTCGAAGCGCAGGCGAATTGGAAAGTATTGTTCGATCGCGTTGTCAGCGGCGAACTCGATGGCGCACATACTCTCGCCGCGATGCCAGCCGGTGCCGCGACGGGAATTCTGACTAAATCCGAATTGGTCTCCCCGTTCACGCTGTCATACAACGGTGCAGGGATTACCGTTTCGAATTCGGTGTGGGCGGAAATGAAAAAAAGCGTGTCAATGGAAAACGGCAAGCCGAAACATCCAATCAGCGCCGCTGCATTGAAGCCGGTGCTTGAGTCATACAAAAAAGCCGGCAAGCCGTTCAATCTAGGCATGACATTTCCAGTCGGCACACACAATTATCACGAACGTTACTGGCTTGCCGCCGGTGGTATCAATCCCGGCTTTTATGCGCCGCTGAAAGGCGATAACAGTGGTTCTATCGGTGCGGAAGCATTGCTGTCAGTAGTACCGCCACCGCAAATGGTGCCGACGATGGAGGCGGGTACCACCGTAGGTTATTGCGTTGGTGAACCGTGGAATCAGCAGGCGGTATTCAAGGGGCTCGGCGTGCCGGTGCTGACCTCGGAAAACATCATTCCGGATGTCTCCGACAAATCGTTCACCGTGACCAAAGCATTCGCGGATAAATATCCGAATACAACGATTCGCACGGTGAAAGCATTGATTCGCGCGTCGTATTGGCTGGATCAAAACAACAACGCGAATCGTCCGGAGGCGGTAAAAATTATTTCGCGCCCCGCTTATGTCGGTGCCGATGAAAAAATTATCGCGAACAGCATGACCGGCACATTCGAATTTGAAAAAGGCGACAAACGTGCGATCCCGGATTTCAACAAATTCTTCCGCGGTCAATACGGTATTCCGTACTACTCGGACGCGATTTGGTGGATGACGCAAATGCGCCGTTGGGGTCACATCTCCGAGCAAAAGCCGGATAGCTGGTATCTCGACATGGCGAAGAAAGCGTACAAGCCGGAGATTTATGTCGCTGCTGCGAAAGAGTTGATCGCTGAAGGAAAAATGAAGGCGAGCGATTTTCCCGATCTCGACAATCCGGCGATATTCATGAAAGCCCCGGAAAAAAGCGCGCTCGATGCCATCGTGTTCGACGCGAATAAACCGAACGCATACATCGACAGTTTTGCCATTGGGTTAAAAGGCAATCAGAAACCGTAGACAGTTTCGATATTCAAGATTCCACGGGTGTTGTTGCAGTGCGCGTAGCGGCAGAAGGACCTGCCGCCATTTTTCCGAAAATTGCGATAGAGGTGATGGCGATGGCCACATCGGTAACAGAATCCAAAATGCCGTTCATCAGCGCGGCGAATTTCAATTTGCTGGCAACCAGATTACTGCGTCAGATTGGCTTGCCAATACTCGGCATCGCTGTCTTCCTGGCGTTGTGGCAGATCGGTGCAGCAAATATTCAAACCTCGCTCGGTCAATTTCCGGGCCCCACTCAAGTGCTGGGACAAGCCAAAGGTTTGTATCAGGAATATCGGGAAGATAAAGAACGCGAAGCCGCGTTCTACGAACGGCAACAGAAACGTTTCGCCGAAGCGCGAGCGCAGGATCCGAATTACGTGGCCGAGCTGCGGCCCTACACGGCGAAGCCGACGTTCTTTCGCGAGATTCTCACCAGTTTGAAAACGGTATTTACCGGCTTTCTGTTGGCATCGCTGATCGCGATTCCGGCCGGCATTGCGATTGGTCTCAGCGCCAATTTATACGCAGCCACTAATCCGTTAGTACAGATTTTCAAACCGATCTCTCCGCTAGCCTGGTTGCCGCTGGTGACGATTGTGGTCAGCGCGATTTATACGAACAACGATGGTGGCGTTTCAAAATCGTATGTCACCTCTGCGATCACGGTGATGCTTTGCAGTCTGTGGCCGACGTTGCTTAACACCGCTGTCGGCGTCACATCGGTCAGCGCGGATCTCGTTAACGTCAGCCGCGTATTGCGTCTGAACTGGCTCCGGCATGTACGCAGCATCGTGTTGCCCGCGTCGGTGCCGATGATTTTCACCGGTCTGCGGTTGTCGCTCGGCACCGCGTGGATGGTGCTGATCGCCGCCGAAATGCTTGCGCAGAATCCGGGGCTCGGCAAATTCGTATGGGATGAATTTCAAAACGGCAGCTCCGATTCGCTCGGGCGCATCATGGTCGCGGTACTGACCATCGGATTGATCGGCTACATGCTCGATCGCGCGATGCTGATGCTGCAGCGTTCGGTGTCGTGGGATAAAAACGCGGTGCTTCGCTAATCGAATTCGCTTTGGAGAAAAAAATGAAAACCTTGTTGGAAATTACCCAGGTCAGCATCGAATTCAAAACGGCTAAAGGCCCGTTTAAAGCACTCGACAATGTGAATTTGAAAATCCGCGAAGGCGAATTCGTGTCGCTGATTGGACATTCGGGCTGCGGTAAATCGACCGTGTTGAATATTGTTGCGGGTCTGTTGCAGGCAACCAATGGCGGCGTTGTGCTCGATGGTCGCGAAGTGAATGAACCGGGTCCGGAGCGCGCGGTGGTATTTCAAAATCATTCGCTGCTGCCGTGGTTAACCGCGTATCAAAACGTCGAGCTGGCGGTGAAAGAAGTTTTTCGCGGCAAAAAATCGCGCGCCGAAATGAAGGAATGGATCGAGCACAATCTCGAACTCGTACATATGGGCCACGCCATGCATAAACGCCCGAGCGAAATTTCCGGCGGCATGAAGCAGCGGGTCGGGATTGCGCGCGCATTGGCAATGCAGCCGAAAGTGCTGCTGATGGATGAGCCATTCGGCGCGCTCGATGCGCTGACACGTGCGCATCTGCAGGATTCGCTGATGGAAATTCAGCGCACGCTGAATAACACCGTCATCATGATTACGCACGATGTCGACGAAGCGGTATTGCTGTCCGATCGCATCGTGATGATGACAAACGGTCCGGCCGCTACCGTCGGCGAAATTCTCGATATCGATCTCGCGCGTCCACGCAATCGCCTCGAACTCGCGGACGATACGCATTACAACCATCTGCGTCACGAAGTGTTGCGCTTCCTCTACGAGAAACAGCGCAAGGTCGAGGATGTGCCAACCGCATCCGCTACTGAAAACGCGGAATCATCAGAGCATCAAAAAAAAGTCATCGACATAAAAACAGCTGAGCGCACTAACAGAGAGGTGGCTTAACCACCCGTTTTTCTGCGCACGCACGGCAATCATTAAAAGCCAATTAACGAAACTAAGCGTTTCTGGAGAGAGTCATGCCTAAAAAAAGTGAATGTTGGGGAATCATATGTGCGGCAGTACTGGCGGCACCATTGCCGAATGCTGCATTTGCGGCCGATGCATTGATCGATGCGATCGCCGGCGGCAAGGTGTCGGGCAATTTCCGTCTGCGTTACGAGGACGTCGAAGTTAAATCGTTAACCGTCGAAGACGCGACCGCGCTGACGCTGCGCAGCCGGCTCGGTTATGAAACCGCGCCTTTCCAGGGTTTTACCGCGATTCTCGAATTCGAGGATACCCACACCGTCGGCGGCAAGGACGAGTATTCGCCGGAGCATAAAAATCCGGCAAAGCCCGCGACCGCACCTTATGACTATGCGGCGATCGTCGATCCCGAGCGCACCGAAATTAACCGCGCTTATCTGCGTTATCGCGGCGTGCCGAAACTCGATCTCGGGTTGGGCCGCCAACGCATTGTTCTCGACAACCAGCGTTTCGTTGGCTCGGTGTCATGGCGTCAGGATGAACAGACATTCGACGCATTCACCGCGAAATACGATGGCGTCGCCGATTGGAGTTTTTATTACGCCTATGTCGACAAGGTAAATGGCATCGCCAGCGTTGAGCCGACCTATAACTTCGATATCGATTCGAGCGACAACCTGTTCAATATTACGTACAGCGGGTTCACGCTCGGCAAGCTGACTGCATACGGCTATTTTCTCGATAACCAGGAGCCGCTGACCGCGTTGCTCAATCTCGCGCCCGATATCAACGCGCTGAACCCGACGCTGCGTTATCAAAGCATCGATACCTACGGTCTGCGCTTCGATGGCGTCTACATTCTGCCGACAACGGCGCCGCTGCGGCTGTTCTACACCGCGGAATACGCGAAGCAGGAATTCACCAGCGCGACCGACGTCGAGTTCGATACCGATTATTCGTTTATCGAGGGCGGTGTCGGTTATGCGAGCAAGGTCGGCATGTTGTCGGCGAAAGTCGCGCAGGAAGTGCTGGGCTCGGATACGGTCGGCGCGGCAATGCAGGGCTTTCAAACGCCGTACGCCACCAAGCATGCGTTCAATGGCTGGGTCGATATGTTCCTGAATACACCAACCGGTGGCTTGAAGGATCGTTACGTCACGCTCGCGGCGGACTTGCAGCCGTACGGCGTGAAGCTGATGGCGATGTACCACAAGTACAGCGAACAGGATGGTCCGCTGACCGGCGGCGGTGCGCGTGAATTCGGCAACGAGTGGAATCTGCAGGCGCTGAAGCAGTTCGGCCCGAGCTATACCGTCGGTGTTAAATACGGTAACTATCGCGCCGACAGCGAAATCGCCACTGCCACGAACATCGATACGAAAAAAGTCTGGCTGTGGGGCGAGCTCACCTTTTGATAGTGCACGAATGAGGCGTTCCGCACTGTTATAGGGCTCAAGAAATTTGGCCCTTTTTTGGTAAAACGCCTCAACTGCTTGAGCCAGCAACAAAAAAGTCTATTGGCATACATTGTGGTTATACACAGCTACTGAACACAGCGTTAGGGAATGTGGCAGGTGTCGCCAGTGTCGGCGGTATCGGTTTCTCTAACACTCGAGCAAAGGCGCTCATGGTTGTCGCGGTTCCTCTGGAACCGGGCAGCGATGAGCGTCTTTTTTATTGCCTGAAATTTAACGTTGCGGTAACGGAAAAATATGGAACGGCAGACATTGGCGCATAGCGACCTCGTGATTATCGGCTCCGGTATGGCGGCGACGCGTCTGGTCGAAACGCTGCGTCGGCGCGGTGATCGCCGCTCGATCGCTGTGTTGGGTGCCGAACGCTCGCTGCCCTACAACCGCATCATGTTGTCGCCGTTGTTGAGCGGCGAAACCGATTGGCAACAATTGGTTTCGCACTCGGCCGAGTGGTATGAGCAGCACGCAATCGATTTACATCTCGGCCGTGCCGTGCAACGCGTCGATCGTTCGCTGCGCCGCGTGCATTGCGTCGATGGTTTTAGCCTCAGCTACACGCAATTGATTTTCGCGACGGGCTCGCGCTCGGCGCTGCCGGCATTGCCGGGCATCGAGTTGCCGGGTGTCAGCGGTTTTCGCGATGTGCTTGATGTAGCGAAATTACAGAAAGCCGCGAGCGGGCGTGGCTCGGCGGTTGTGCTGGGCGGCGGTCTGCTCGGCCTTGAAGCAGCGGTCGCGTTAGCGGCGCGCGGCATGAGCGTCACGCTGGTGCATCGCGCAACGCAGTTGATGAATCGTCAGCTCGATGCCGTCGCGGCTTCCTATTTACAGAAAGCGATCGAGAAGCGCGGCGTCACCGTGATCACCGGTCGCAGTCCGGTTGCGATTGCCGGCAGCGCGCGCGCCTCAGGTGTTGTGTTAGATGACGGCACCATGCTGGCGACGGAACTTGTGGTCGCGGCAACCGGCATTACACCCGTTACCGATATCGCGACGCAGGCAGGTTTATCCGTCAATCGCGGCATCGTCGTCGATAAACAACTCGGCACCTCGGACCGCGCAATTTTCGCCATTGGCGAATGCTGCGAAATGAATGGCGAAACGGTCGGCCTCGTTGCACCGATATGGCAGCAGGTCGATGTGCTGGCGGCGAATTTGTGCGGCGAAGCCAAATGCTTCGAAGAAAAACCCTATGTGACGATGCTGAAAGTCAGCGGCATCGATGTGCATGTCATGGGCGAGCAGAACGTTGCCGGCGACGCGCGATTGCTGACATATCAGGATCGCGATCACGGTATCTATAAAAAGCTGATCATTCGTAACAACGCAGTGATCGGCGCTTTATTGTTCGGCGACATCGCCGACAGCCAACTCTTTTTCAACTTGATCCAAAACCAGATCCACGTCGGCAGCAACGACTGCCGGCTGCTGCTCGCCGGCGAATTGCCGACGCAGCAGATTCTGGCCAGCGCATAAGCGGAGCAAAAAATGACGACCCCCCCCATCGTTAAAGGCAATAAGGCGAAAAAACTGGTTGTTGTCGGCAACGGCATGGTTGGCCACCATCTGGTGGAGCAATTAATCAACCAGAATTCCGATTATGCGATCACGGTGATCGGCGCCGAACCGCGCCCCGCGTACGACCGCGTGCATTTATCCGAAGTGTTTGCCGGCAAAGAGCCGCACGAACTTGCGCTGACCACTCGCGAATTTTACGAAACGGCGGGCGTCGATGCGGTATTCGGCGATGCGGTTGCATCGATCGATCGCGCCGCACATACAGTGATTACAGAAGGCGGTCGCGAATTCAGCTACGACAAACTCGTGCTGGCGACCGGCTCGTTTCCGTTCGTGCCGCCGGTACCCGGCTCGGATCACAAACTGTGTTTCGTCTACCGCACCATCGACGATCTGGGTTCGATCAAAGCCGCAGCTGCGACCGCGAAAAAAGGCGTGGTGGTCGGCGGCGGTCTGCTCGGTCTGGAAGCGGCGAACGCGCTGCGCAATCTCGGTTTGGAAACGCATGTCGTCGAATTCGCGCCGCAACTGATGGGCGTGCAGGTTGATCCGGAGGGCGGCGCGATTCTGCGCAAGAAAATCGAATCGCTCGGCTTGGTTGTTCACACCGGCAAAAATACGCAGAAAATTATTACCGGCGAAAATCATGCGCTCGCGATGCATTTTGCCGACGGCGAAATTCTTGAGGCCGACATGATCGTGTTTTCGGCCGGTGTGCGCCCCGACGATAAACTCGCGCGCAGTGCGGATCTGAAAATCGGCGAGCGCGGCGGCATCGTGATCGATTACAACTGCCGCACCTCCGACGAAAGCATTTACGCGGTCGGCGAATGCGCACTGTGGGGCGGCCGCATATACGGTTTAGTCGCGCCGGGTTATCAGATGGCGAAAGTCGCGGCGAGCCAGTTGTGCGGCGGTAGCGAAGTGTTCCAAGGCGCCGACATGAGCACGAAATTGAAATTGCTCGGCGTCGATGTCGGCTCGATCGGCGACAGCCATGCGCGTACCGAAGGCGCACTGAGTTATCGCGTCATCGACGAAGCGGAAGGCATTTATAAAAAGCTTGTCGTGTCGGCGGATGGAAAATATCTTCTCGGCGCAGTGCTGGTTGGCGACAACGGTATTTACGACACGCTGTTGCAATACATGCTGAACAAAATTGAATTGCCGAAACAACCGCTGGCATTGATTGCACCGAGCGGCGGCGAAGCACCGACACTCGGCCCGGATGCATTGCCTGAAACAGCGATCATCTGTTCATGCCATAACGTCAGCAAAGGCGCGATCTGCTGCAAGATCGAGGAAGGCATCACCGCGCTCGGCGATATCAAAGCCGAAACCAAAGCGAGCACCGGTTGCGGTGGTTGCTCGGCGCTGCTGAAAACAGTCGTCGACAACGAATTGAAAAAGCGCGGCGTTGCGGTCAACAACCATATTTGCGAGCACTTCAAGCACAGTCGGCAGGAGCTGTTCCATCTGGTGCGCGTCAACGAAATAAAAACCTTCGACGATTTGCTTAAAAAACACGGCAGCGGACGCGGTTGCGAAATCTGCAAACCAGCGGTCGCTTCGATTCTGGCTTCGGTCGATAACGAATACATCCTGAAAAAAGCGCATGTGCCATTGCAGGACACCAACGATACATTCCTCGCCAACATGCAGAAGGATGGTACGTATTCGATCGTACCGCGTATTGCCGGCGGCGAAATTACGCCGGAAAAACTGATCGTGCTCGGTCAGGTGGCGAAGAAATACAATCTGTACACGAAAATCACCGGCGGTCAGCGCATCGATTTGTTTGGCGCACGTCTGAATGAATTGCCGGTGATCTGGAAAGAATTAATCGATGCCGGTTTCGAAACCGGTCACGCCTACGGCAAATCGGTGCGCACAGTGAAATCATGCGTCGGTTCAACGTGGTGCCGTTACGGCCAGCAGGATTCGGTCAGCATGGCGATTGCGATCGAAAATCGTTACAAGGGTTTGCGTTCGCCGCATAAATTAAAATTCGCCGTCAGCGGCTGCACGCGCGAATGCGCCGAAGCACAAAGCAAAGACATCGGCGTTATCGCAACCGACAAAGGCTGGAATTTATATGTGTGCGGCAACGGCGGCATGCGACCGCGCCATGCCGACTTGTTCGCAACCGATCTCGACGACGACACATTGATCAAATACATCGACCGCGTGCTGATGTTTTACGTGCGCACCGCCGATCGCCTGCAACGCACATCGGTATGGATGGAAAATCTGGAAGGTGGCCTCGATTATCTGAAGCAAGTTGTGATCGATGACAGTCTTGGCATTGGCGCCGATCTAGAAGCGCAGATGGCGCACATTGTCGCCGCGTATCAGTGCGAGTGGAAAACCACGATTGAAGATGTGGAAAAAGTGAAACGCTTCCGCGAATTCGTCAACGCCGACGTGAAAGACGAAAGTATTGTTTTTGTTGAAGAGCGCGGTCAGATTCGTCCCGCCACAACGAACGAAAAGCGCGAATTGATCGCCAGCGTCTGATTAGCAAATTGAGGATTAGGAAATGAGCCAATGGTATAGCGCCTGCAAGATCGACGATCTGGTTTCAGGCAGCGGTGTGTGTGCGCTGGTGCAAGGTCAATCGGTGGCGTTGTTTTATCTGCCGCAAGAAGAGCAGCGTGTGTTCGCTATCGATAATTTCGATCCGATCGGCGGTGCGAACGTATTGTCTCGCGGTATTGTCGGCGATGTGCAAAATCATCTCGTCGTCGCATCGCCGTTATACAAAGAGCATTTCAGTTTGCTGAACGGTCGTTGCATCGAGAAAAAAGAATACGCGGTTCGCGTGTGGCCGGTACGCATCGACGGCGATACCGTGTATGTGCAACAGCCGCAAACAACTGCGATGGAATCTGCCGCGTAGATGTCTCTCACTCGCACAACCTGTCCTTATTGCGGCGTCGGCTGCGGTGTCAGCGTCGCGCGCGATGGTGCCACGGTGCTGCCAGTCGCCGGCGATAAGGATCATCCGTCGAATTTTGGACGTTTGTGCGTTAAAGGTTCGGCGCTGCATGAAACACTCGGCACGCAGCGTCGTTTGCTGTATCCGCATATCAATGGCGAGCGCGCATCGTGGTCGCAGGCGCTCGATCAAGTCGCCGCGCGTTTGCAAAAAACTATTCGCGAACACGGCCCGCAATCGGTGGCGTTATATCTATCGGGGCAATTGCTGACCGAGGATTATTACGTCGCGAATAAATTGTGGAAGGGTTTTGTCGGCAGCGCGAATGTCGATACCAATTCGCGTCTGTGTATGTCGTCGGCCGTCGCAGCACAAGTGCGGGCGTTCGGCGAAGACGCGGTGCCTGCGTGTTATGAAGATGTTGAGCTGGCCGATTTAATTGTGCTGGTCGGATCGAATTCGGCGTGGGCGCATCCGGTCTTGCATCAACGTATGTTGCAAGCACGCAAGGACAATCCCGGCAAAAAATTGATTGTGATCGATCCGCGTCGCACACCGACCTGCGATCAGGCCGATTTGCATTTGCCGATCAAGCCGGGCGGCGATGCATTTTTATTCAATGGCTTGCTGGCGTATCTCGCCGAACACAATGCGCTGAATCATCGCTACATTAAAAATCATACTAACGATTTCGATAAGGCGCTCGATAGTGCGCGCGCATCGAGTCCGAGCATCGCCGAGGTCGCGCGAGTTTGCGAACTCAGCGAGAGCGCCGTCGAACAGTTTTATCGATTGTTTGCACAAACCGCACGTACCGTTACGTTGTTTTCGCAAGGCATCAACCAGAGCAGCAGCGGCACCGATAAAGGCAATGCAATCATCAATTGCCATCTCGCCACGGGTCGTATCGGATTGCCCGGTGCGAGTCCGTTTTCGATCACCGGACAACCGAATGCTATGGGCGGGCGTGAAGTTGGCGGTCTGGCGAATCAACTCGCCGTGCATCGCGCGTTTACGCCGGAATCGATTGCGCAGGTTAAAGAATTTTGGCGCGCGCCAAATATTGCGACTGCTCCCGGTTTGAAAGCGGTACCGTTATTCGAAGCGATCGAGCGAGGCGAGGTTAAATTCCTGTGGGTGCTCGCGACCAATCCGCTGGTGAGCATGCCGGAAGCGGATCGCTGGCGCCGTGCTCTTGAGAACTGCGAAACCGTTGTCGTCTCCGATTGTGTGCGCGATACCGATACGACGCAGGTCGCGCATATTTTGTTGCCCGCGGTGGGCTGGGGCGAAAAGAACGGCACCGTCACCAGTTCCGAGCGCACGATTTCGCGCCAGCGCAATTTTCTGCCGGCAGCCGGCGAAGCCAAGCCGGATTGGTGGATGCTGGCAGAACTTGGCAAGCGCCTCGGCTTTGGCACCGCGTTTTCATTTGAAAGTTCGCGCGATGTATTCATCGAATATGCGGCGATGACCGGCATTAACAGCGATACGCCATTACAACTCGATATCAGCGAATTGAGTGTATTGAATCAATCGCAATATGACGCGCTTGAGCCGCTGCAGTGGCCGCTAAAAAACGGCGTCAGTGCTTCGCGATTATTTGGCGATGGCCAATTTGCCACAACAGACCGGCGTGCGCGTTTTGTCGCGATCGAGCCGTATTGGCCGCAATCGACACTCAACCGCACTTCGCCGTTAATTTTGAATACCGGACGTGTGCGCGATCAGTGGCATACGATGACGCGTACGGCCGAAAGCGAAAAATTGAATCGTCATCGCTCTGAGCCCTACGTTGAGGTCCATCCGCAGGATGCCGCCGTGTTTGGCCTTGCCGGCGGTGAGATCGCCGAGCTATCGAACGCGCATGGCAGCGCATGGTTGCGAGTGCGTATCGAGCCGGGGCAGCGTCGGGGTTCGGTATTCACACCGATGCATTGGAATGATCAATTTGCCGCCCGCGCCAGAGTTGATGCGTTAGTGACGGCACACGTTGATCCGCATTCGGGCCAGCCCGAATTGAAACATGCCAGCGTCAGCATGCGTCCGCTGCCGAGTCGCTGGCGCGGATTGTTATTGACGCGTCAACCGCTGGCGTTGCCGCGCTCGCATTACTGGGCGCGCGTGCCGGTCGCAGATGGATGGCTGTATTGGCTGGCCGGTGAGGAGTCATTCGAAACGGCGTGCGAGCGTCTGACGGCGCTGCTTCCGTCGGAAGCGAATATGCAATTCATCGCCGATGATGCACGGGAATTGCGGCTGGCCTGGCTGGTCGATGGCTATCTCGATGCGGTGTTGTTAGTGGGCGATAGCGAGCTCGTGTCCGATCCCTGGTGGTTGGCGAGTCGATTGGGGCAAATGCTCGATAAAGACGAGCGGCGCGTGTTGCTGACAGGTAAGCCGCCCGGCGAGCAAAACGAGCAGGGCGCAATGGTGTGTACCTGTTTTCAGGTATCGGAAACAGTTATTCGTACTGCAATCGCTGAGGGTTGCCGCACCAGCGCGGCACTGGGTGAAAAATTGCGCTGCGGTACCAATTGCGGATCATGTGTGCCGGAATTAAATCGGTTAATCCGCGAAAATCCCGCTACGAAGCCACTCATT
>CBFHCK010000036.1:0-12456 GCA_965653955.1 uncultured Spongiibacteraceae bacterium | reverse complement strand
CATATTGGTGCCGAGGCACAATTGCGATACCGAAAGGTCGGTTCTTTGCAGCGTAATTTTTTTTAGCATGTTCGAATCCTTACTGTCTGTTTGTTAACGCCTGAGAACATATGCGCACGAAAAATAATCGTCCAACTATAAACAAAAAATGCGATACGCATGTAGTACGTATCGCATTATTCGGAGTATCTATGACTTCGATTATTTGCGGTGGTTTTGCTTCTCGATAAATTCATCGATGACCTGATACACATATTCGCAATCTTCGATGGTCATGGTTGGGTGACACGGCAACATCAAGCCATTGCGCATCACCTGATCCGCATTCGGACAGCCTTCCGCATCGACGCGGAACTCGACGCCATTCATCATCGGTTGGCGTGCGGCGTGACCGGAGAAAATTACGCGCGTGAACACGCCGGAATCCTCCAGATATTTCTGCATTTCACGGCGACTCCAGCCGAGTTCCGGACGCAGTTGCACCGGATAGCAAATCCAGGTGGTGAATACATCCGGATGCACACGCGCCTTGATGAAATACTCGGAACGTTTTTCCAGATATTTCGCGTGCAGATCGAAACGCTCCTGACGCAACTTGGTGAACATATCGAGCTTATTCAATTGCTCGTGACCAAATGCGGCGCCGGCTTCGTTCGGAATAAAACCATACGCAATTTCTTCAAATATAAATAAACCGTCGTATTCGATATCGCCGATGTTCTCCAGAAAACGGCCGTCACTATCGCCTTTGCGCGTGCCATGCATGAATTTTTCGGACGAGCGACCCCAATTGCGCAGCATCAGCGCACGGTCCCATAGTTTCGGATCATCGATCGCGACCAGGCCGCCGTTACCAAGGCAGGTAATGATGTGGAAAATCGAAAAACTGGTGACGCTGATATGCGCACGCGTCCCGGCCGGCTTACCGCGATAAGTGCCACCGAGCGTGTCGCAACTGTCTTCGATCAAATACAGACCGTGCTTGTCTGCAATCGCGCGCAGACGATCCCAATCGGGCATGCCACCGACGAGATTCGGAATCAGCAGCGCTTTGGTTTTCGGCGTGATGTTACGTTCGATTTTGTCGATATCGATCTGATACGTATCGAGTTCGACATCGACCAGCACCGGCACATAGCCGTTCAACACGATGCTGGAAATATCGGTGCCGAATGTCAGCGTGGGCGTAATCACTTCGGAGCCCTTCGGCAGATCGAGCAAACGCAGCGCGAGCATCAATGCGGAGCTGCCCGAGTTCACCATTACACCGTACTTATGGCCGAGCAATTTGGCACAACGATCTTCGAACGTTTGCACCTGCTCTCCCACCACCATGCTGGTTTTCATCACATTAACAACGGCATCGATTTCCTTTTGATCGAGCATTGCGCCGCCGTATCGAACTTCGCGCTTCGGAATCATTAGCAACCTCTTAGTAATAAATTGCACAGCGCTAAACCATGCGTGAAAAATTATTCAAGTGAGAATCGTGGCGCAGCATAGCCGCGTCGATTCGGGTGAGCACCTACCGAGCTGCTCAAAAACAGGGCTAGAATGCTCAACGCTCGACGCCATCGGCGTTCGTTATGCCAATGCATGCATATAACACGAGGTTCCATAACTAAATGCAGAAGCGCGTATCCAAAGCCCAACTCAACAGTATCTCCGGCAGTGCCGCTGCGGCGTTATTGCAGGAAACGATAAACGCAGGTGGCGATGCCGCGCGGTTGCTCGCGCACGCACATCTGCGTTGCTCCTTCGAGGATTTACGCAGCGGTAAAATCGCGTCGATTCCACGTTCGCATTTCGCCTTGCTGAGTCGCGAGTGCATTGCGATTCTCGAACGACACGCGTGCAGCTTCAGCGATCACGCGCCGATGGAAAAAGACGATTTCGAAATGCTGTGCTATTGCCTGATCAACTGCAAAAACTTGCAGGAAGTGATTTTGCGCGCTGCCACTTTCTGTCGCATGTTACGCGGCCGCGCCGGCGAATTATCGCTGCAGCGCGATGCATCCACCGCCACTTTCGTGATGGCCACTCAGCGCGGTAAACATACGACGAGCGGATTACTTTCCGATCTGCTCGGGCTCACGGCATACCATCGTCTATTCAGCTGGCTGATCGGCGAGACCATCGACAATGGCGGCCTGCAAATGCACTCTCCCGAGCTGATCGGCGCCGAAACGATACTCGAATTGTTTCATTATCCAGTGACTTTCGACGCACCGAACAATCAGTTTTCTTTTGCTGCGCAATATTTGGAAAAGCCGGTTATCCGTTCGTATCAGGAACTACTGGAACTACTCAAGTTTTTTCCGTTCGATTTGATTTCGACCGATCTGCACATTCAAAGTCTGCAGGAAACACTGCACACGATTATCAAATCGCGCATGTTGCAGCGCGAACCCATGCCGACGCTTGCGCAGCTCGCGAGCCTTTTCAACGTCAGCAACGCGACGTTACGTCGCCGACTCGATGACGAGAAAACATCGATTTCGATAATCAAGGAAAAATGCCGGCACGACTGGGCTAAAGAATTACTGCATCAGACCAATATCACGCTGGAAGAAGTGGCCGACAAACTCGGCTTCAGCGATGCCGGTGCATTTCGCCGGGCATTTAAATCGTGGACAAACATGACGCCATCGGATTTTCGACGCTTATTGGCGCAACCTCAAAATCCCTCTGTGCCGAGCATCGCTCCGCTTTCCCTTCATGCGCAGTCCATAAAAAGTCCCGGCGGGCGATGAACGGCAAACTCGATAAAGACTGGGCTATGCCTGTCACCTCGGCGCTATCGTCCGAACAGCTATCGCAATTGATCGGTCTGATTTACGAGGGTTTGTTCGAACCGGTACCGTGGACTCGCGTGCTGCGCTGGTTAAATACCGCGTTTAACGCAAGCTGGTCTGTGCTCGTGTTGCGCCCCGCATCGCGCGAACGGCCTTCATTGATCATTCAGGCCAGGTATCAGCAGGTCGAAGTCTCTTCGGCGGATTACACGCTGTTCGATATTTATTCGGCAGATCCGTTTACAAACTTGCCGAAAGATCGCATCACGACACCCGAAGAGTTTCTGGGTGCGGAGCAATGGTACAGCAGCGATTTTTATTGCAACTATTTGCAGGCTCACGATTGTCATTATCAAATCGGCGCGGATTTTCGCTCCGACGATCATTCCGAATGCCGTTTTCGCATGTGTAAAACCGATCAAGCCGGTGCATTTACCGATATCGAAAAAGAACTGTGCGCGCTTTTACTGCCCCATTTCAAACGCGCTGTTTATTTGCATTCGCGAATGTATACGGCCGAAGTCGAAAAAAAATTATTTCAATCGGCGTTTGACCGCATGCAGATCGGCACGATTGTGCTCGACGAAACGGGTTCTGTATTAACGACTAATAACGTCGCCGATGAGATACTCGCGAAAAAAGCCGAGCTGTGGACAAGCAGCAATGTCATTCACGTCCGCCAGCACGAAGCAGAAAAACAACTGCAAAGCGCTATCAGAAACGCCATGGCCGCCGACGAACCAGCTATAAGCGCATTCTCCATTGCGCGCATTGACGGCGGCCATTGGAAAATTTTGGTAAAAAATATTCCCGGCGCTCCGCTCGTCGAAGGCAATCATCGCCCTGCCGTTGCGATTTTTGTGCATGACTCAGACTTCAAATCCGCACCGCCGGTTGATATTTTGCGCGCGCTATTCAACTTCACGCCTGCCGAGGCGACGTTCGCCAAGTTATTGGCCGAAGGTCTTACACTCGACGAAGCCGGTGCCCAGCTCGGCATCAGCAAAAACACGGTGAAATCGCGCCTGCGGTCGATCTTTGCGAAAACCGGCGCAACGCGGCAATCGTCGCTAATTCGTATGTTGCTGGATACGATGGTTTCTCTATAGCACCTCCTGATTAATACGCCCCTCACGACTTATACGCCACTCACTCTGCACCCGTATGGGTGTTGTTAGTCCTTTCCGATTTGCGGAAAAATCATTGCACGCCCAGTGCATGCCAAACTTTACCTAAGGAATAGCGATGAAAGTCCGTGTCGATCTGCACGTATGCCAGGGTCATGCGCGCTGCCAGGAAATCTGCCCCGAGGTATTTTCCACCGACGATGTCGAAGGCAAATGCGTGCTGTTAATGGAGCGTGTACCCGAACATCTGCAAGCCAGCGCAGCTCGCGCCATACGCAATTGCCCGGAAGGCGCGCTGAGCTTCAGCGACGAATAAGAAATCGGATCAAATACCGGAGATTAACAATGAACACCGCAAGCAACTGGCATGTGCCAGCGCATATTCCGCCGGAATTGGTGGTCGATTTCGATCTGTTCGATATTCCCACAGGCTTAAAAGATCCTCTCGAAAAATGGCACAGTCTCGCTAGATCGAATGTACCGAAAATTTTTTGGTCGCCGCGTAATGGCGGGCATTGGACGTTCCTCGACTACGAAGATATTCGCGAGGGCTATCGCAACTACGCGTTGTTTTCGAATCGCAATACGCCGATTCCGCCCGTGGAAAACTGGCCGGTATTTCAACCGCAGAGTGTCGATCCGCCCGACCATGGCAAGTTTCGCAGTTTGCTGGCGCCGCTATTTACGCCGAATGCGATCAAGAAACTGGAAGACAACGTGCGTACCCGCACGCGCGATTTAATCGATCGATTTGCCGATAACGGGAAATGCGATTTCGTACGCGATTTCTCGGGCATTCTGCCCACTGGATTGTTCATCGATCTGATGGGCATGGATCAGTCGCGGCTGATCGAATTCATGCAACTGGCCGACACCTTCATGCGGGTCGAAACGCCGGAAGGAAAAATCCAGAACGTCGCCGACATCTACGCAGTGCTCGAAGACGCACTCTCGCAACGCAAACAGAAACCGCCGAACGACGACATCATGAGCGTCTTATTGAGGGCACGCGAGCCTGACGGCAGCCCCTTCCCGCACGAGGAAATCATCAACTGCATGTTTCTGCTATTCGTCGCTGGGCTCGATACCGTGACCAGCACGATGACATACATCTGGCGCTATCTGGCGCGCACACCCGGCGCGCGTCAGCACATTCGCGACAATTTACACAACCGCGAAGCATTGAATTGCGCGATCGACGAACTGTTTCGTATCAATGCCGTATCGAATATTTATCGGCGCGTTGCGAAAGATGTCGAATACAAAGGTATCGCGATGAAGGCGGACGAAAAAGTAGTGCTGCCGAACACGGTAGCGAATCGCGATCCGAATATTTTCGACAAGCCGGAAGTTATCGATCTGGATCGCAAAATCAATGCGTATGTTACTTTTGGCCTCGGGCCACACCGCTGCATCGGCTCGCATCTGGCCAAAGCCGAAGTAATCATTGCATTGCAGGAATGGTTGCCGCGTATACCGGAATTCCACATCGACGAGCGCGAGCCAATCGATATTTTCGCCGGACCAGTAATGGGCTTTCGTAAATTACCGCTGGTTTGGAGTAGAGGAAAAGAATAACGCGCCGACCGCTAGCTAACGTTTGCTAGGTATTCCATAAATCATCGAGATGCGTGAGTCCCCATTTTTCGGCGGACTCGCGCGCGACGATTTTATCTTCGCAATGCCGATCCGATAAATCGATGATTTCCGGCATGAACTGACAACGCGATTTCGTCGAAAAAAACACTTTCACTTTCGGCGTCACCAGCGATTTCGGATGTTGCTCGATCACCACACCGAGCTTGCCCGATTCCATTCGCACCAGAGAACCGATGGGATAAATGCCGAGGCTTTTGACGAACGCCTGATAAATCTTCGTGTCGAAATGCCCATTCCACTCCGCCATCCGCCGCAGTGACTCGGCTGGGTCCCAACCGTTTTTATACGGTCTGTTCGAAGTGATTGCGTCGTACACATCGCAAACTGCACCCATTTTCGCGAACAGCGAAATTTCCTTGTCACGCAGCCCTTTCGGATAACCGCTGCCATCAATTTTTTCATGATGATGCAGACACACGTCGAGCATCATGTCGCTGACGCTTTGACTTTGCTTCAATAGACGGTAACCGTGTTCGGGGTGCGCTTTAACGGAAATGAATTCGACGTCGGTCAAACGGCCCGGCTTATTGAGGATATCGAGCGGCACCATCGCTTTGCCGATATCGTGCACCAGCCCTGCCATGCCGGCCTCGCGCACTAACTCTTCGCTCAACTCCAACTGCCGCGCCAGCGCAATCATCAATGCGCATACCGCAACGGAATGCATGTACGTGTATTCGTCCTTATTTTTCAGCCGAGCCAGACTGATTAATGCACCGCTATTGCGCGCTACGGAATTGGCAATTTCTTCGACGAGCGGTTTCATATCTTCGACTTCGATCGCCTTGCCCATACGGGCCTCGGCAAACATCGTTATCACCGCTTCCTTCGATTTATCCAGAATGCGTTTTGATCGGCGCAACTCATCGCTCATCGATTCGTGTTGCATTGGTGCGGATGCCACAGGCTCAGCGATTATTTTGACGTCGGCAATCGTTTGATCGACATCATCGCTATCGCTGTCGGCATCAACGTCGAGCCCCTTCTGCACGTCGATGCATATGCGATTAATGGCGGATTTCTTTAACAGCAGTAGATCTTCGCGACTATCGAGCAAAAAATGCGTGCGCCAAAACGGATGCTCCAGCCAGGAGCCGCCAAACTTGACGACAAACATGCCGATGCGTAGCTGCTTTTTATGAATCCACTTTGCTGCCATGGGTTTCGACGCTTCTATTTTGAATCTTTTATTGATGCTTCAATGTAGAGATTTTGCAGTAGTGATGACTTTGCAATCGTAGTGACTTTGCAATCGTAGTGACTTTGCAATAGTAGTAACTTTGCAATATGAATTGCGCTGGTATTTACATCATGTCTTGGTTTTACTGCATGTGCATTGGTTTAACGTCATGTGCTTTGATTTATGTCATGTATAGTGACGCTGCTTATCCTGATACATCCGGATATCGGCGATATAAAGCAGTGTTTCCAGCGTTGCGCCATCGTCGGGGAAAATCGCACAGCCAACCGATGCGCCCACACGCAACTCGGTGTTGCCGAACATTACCGGCAAATTAATAGCCTTGCGCAGACGCACAATTAAATTATCGATTGCCTGCGCATCGCCTTCTTCAAGCAGGATCACTAACTCATCGCCACCCCAGCGACCGATAACATCGGCGGCACGCAATTCATTCGTCAATCGTTCCGCTACGACCGATAACAACGCATCGCCGGCGCGATGACCATGCGTATCATTGATGTACTTAAATCGGTCGAGATCAATAAACAACAATGCGCAATGTTGGTCCGATTTGCGCCTGCGTTCGAGGATCAGTTCGAGCGAGTTTTCAAGTGCACGACGATTCAACAATTTTGTGATTGGATCGATGCGCGACACGTTGTACAACTTATGTCGATGGTATTGCGTCAGGTAAGAAAAATAGCCCAACAACGCACTTATCGTTAAAGCAATGACATCGAACAATAAGCGTTCGCGCAGCAGCGGCTGGTTGTCGATCGGATGCACGGCATATTGCCATTCGACTCCGGGCACGGCAGCAGTCACGATGATCGAATGTTTATCGTTAAACAATGAAGCGTCGCCCCACACTACGCCGTGACTGAAATCGCTGCTGCGGATTGCATACGAATGCGCGCTGCCGCCCGCCTGCTGGAACAGCGCCTGCGCATCGATCACCGTCGATACCAACCCCCAGTATTTGCCATCGATGAAAACGGGCACACGGTAGACCAATGACAAGCCGCCTTGCACCAGCGGCACGGGCCCAGCCAAAACGCTGGTTTGCGTTGCTATGGCGCGTTCGATGGTAGGCCATTGCCGGTCTTGAGCACGGTAATCGATGCCCAACACTTTTTCGTTACCGGGCAATGGGTATACATATTCAACGCGATAACCAACCGCAACCGCGAAGTTATGGATCTGATGAGTTTTGGAATAAAGCTGCTGAAGAAGTGCGCTGACTTCGGCTGTCTCGATATCGCCGCGCTTGATCTCAAGATAGGCAACGAGCGCTTGCGTTAAATTAAATACCGCACTCAGCTCGCGGTCGACCCGCGCTCGCAGCTCGCTTGCGGCGACGGCAGTTTGAGTCTGCCGCAACGATTCGTCGGTGCGCCATAACACGCGCTGGCGCCACTCAAGCGTGGAGAAAACCAAAATAAACACTCCAACGCCAACAATGCGCGCAAAACGCAAACTGCTTGGAAGGTTCAATTGGAGCGGCACGTTTGCTGACGGCTTCTCTGTTTGTGAGGGTCTATCCGGTCCTGAAAAAGTGCGCGACCTGTTCTAACAGTTTCGCCAAGCGGCGCTGTCCCTGCCAGAGGATACTAGTGCAGCAATCGGGTATGAGCAATTAGTTTGCGGCAGCAAACTAAGCCGGCATGGCTTCCGCGTGAAAGCGGATATGATCCTCAATGAACGAGGCGATAAAAAAGTAACTGTGATCGTAGCCGGGCTGACGGCGCAACAACAATTGCTGCCCCGATTGCTGAGCGGCGCGCTCAAGCTTTTCCGGCTGCAACTGCGTCGAAAGAAATTCGTCGGCTTCGCCCTGATCAATCAATATGGGATAAGGCAACGAATTACGCGCCAGTAATTCTGCCGCATCGTGCTGCTGCCACGTCTCTCGATCGTCCCCCAGATAAGCGCTGAACGCTTTTTCTCCCCACGGGCATTGCGATGGCGCGCAAATGGGTGCGAAAGCTGAAACCGAGCGATAACGCTGCGGATTTTTGAGTGCGATGGTCAGCGCGCCGTGGCCGCCCATCGAGTGGCCGAAGATTCCCCGCCGCTGACTGTCGAGCCCCAATTGCGCTTCAAGCGAATCCGGCAGTTCGTCAACGATGTAGTCGTACATACGAAAATGCGAAGCCCATGGTGCTTGTGTCGCATTCAGATAAAAGCCGGCGCCTTGCCCCAAATCCCATGCCGCATCATCGGCAACGCCTTCACCGCGCGGGCTGGTATCCGGCGCGACGATCGCCACGCCGAATTCCGCTGCATAACGCTGAGCACCGGCTTTGGTGACAAAGTTCTGATCGTTACAGGTGAGCCCCGACAACCAATACAACACCGGCACCTCGCCATGCTCGGCCGCCGGCGGTAAAAAAATCGACAACGTCATTTCACAATTCAATGCACTCGATCGATGCCGTAGACGATGCTGCCAGCCACCGAAGCATTTATTCGACGCGATGAATTCCGACATCAGAATGTCACCACCGAACGAATACTTTCGCCGCTTTTCATCAAATCGAATGCGCGATTGATATCGTCGAGCGGCATCGTATGCGTAACAAATTCATCGACCTTGATTTTTCCGTCGAGATAATTTTGTACGTAACCCGGTAATTGCGAGCGGCCTTTGACGCCGCCGAACGCACTGCCGCGCCAGACACGGCCTGTCACCAGCTGAAACGGTCGCGTCGAGATTTCCTGACCGGCACCCGCGACACCGACGATAGTCGATTCGCCCCAACCTTTATGGCAGCACTCCAACGCGGCGCGCATCGTGTTTACGTTGCCGATCGCTTCGATGCTGTAATCGACGCCGCCATCGGTCAGGTCAACAATGACTTGTTGAATCGGGCGATCGTAATCTTTCGGATTAATGCAGTCGGTAGCACCGAGCATTTTCGCCATCTCGAATTTCGACGTGTTGATATCGACGACGATAATGCGCGATGCGCGTGCGAGCACAGCGCCCTGCACTGCACTCAAACCGACGCCGCCCAAACCGAAGATCGCCACCGTCGAGCCCGGCTGCACTTTTGCGGTATTCAACACCGCACCGATGCCGGTCGTGATACCGCAGCCCAGCAAACACACTTTATCGAGCGGCGCGGCCTTATTGATTTTGGCGACTGCGATTTCGGGCAACACCGTGTATTCGCTAAATGTCGACGTACCCATGAAATGAAACAGCGGTTTTCCGTTAAGAGAAAAACGCGAGGTTCCATCGGGCATTAATCCGCGACCTTGCGTTACGCGAATGGCCTGACACAAATTGGTTTTACCCGAGCGACAGAATTTGCATTGGCCGCATTCGGGTGTGTACAGCGGAATCACATGATCGCCGATGCTGACCGATGTCACGCCCGCACCGATATCCACCACCACACCCGCGCCTTCGTGGCCGAGCACGCACGGAAAAATACCTTCGGGATCGTCACCGCTCAACGTGAATGCGTCGGTATGGCACACACCGCTAGCGGCGAGTTTCACCAAGACCTCGCCGGCACGCGGCTCCTGCACGTCGATCTCTTCAATAACTAAAGGTTTACCGGCTTCGAAGGCAATGGCGGCACGAGATTTCATTGGAGGCGATCCTGCGGAAATGAACCAGGGCCGCATCTTAACACTGCGATTTATGAATTTATCAATCGGGTCGCCGTGCATACGCCTGCATAAACAGGCCTTTTAATTTGGGATGAATATCGGGCAAACCATCGATAACGTTTTTCGCCCAATCGAAATACTCGCGCTTGCGTTCGATATTCCAACCGGTCGGCGCCTGATCGACCATGTCGCGCAAATTGCAGATTTTATCGGCCAGCTTTACCAACGTAGCGGCAGGTGACATGTGATGCGCATGATCGATCTGCAACTGTTTGCGCTGAGTTTTCGGCAGTGTTTTATCGTCGGTAACTTCGAGCACGACATCGGCGATGATCTTGCCGAAGTGCGCGCACAATTCTTCGTAAGTGGTCTGCGTGTCTTCGATCGTGTCGTGTAACAACGCGGCACAAATCACCACTTCATCGTTGACGCCTGCTTCATTCGTTAACACATGAGCCAGCGCAATAGGATGATTGATATACGGCGAGGCGTCAGCATTCTTACGCCGCTGATCGCGATGTTTGTGTGCGGCAAATGCCAGCGCCTGCACAATGAGATTGAGATCGGTAGCTGTACGCGTCATGCGGGGCTTTCTCGTAAATGTTGTGCCAGTCTATCGAGCCAAGCGGCGACTGTTAACCTGGAACGAACCTTATTGCTTTCTAACGCTTCTGATCAGCGGCGACAATCCACTAACTACACACTACAACCACTAACTACAACCACAACCAAACACTACAACACACTGACATTTTCGACCCAAAACAATTCGCAGGCACCGGCGCCGGCATCTTCTCGCGACAGCGAACTTATCCAATGCCAACCATCGCTCGCATCGGCGCGCACGAGATAGCCGCGCATATGCACGACTTGGCCTTTGCGCACTTTGGCGATTTGACGTTCGACTGCGGCATCGGACGGAATCAAATGCATATTTGCCGCAGATGTTTCGATTTCACGCTGCGGAATCGGAAATTCCTGCACGCGCCAATGCATAAAACGACCCGATTGGCTGATATCGATGTTTTTCAGCACGCTTTCATCGGACATGCGGCCCCAACCGATACCGAAATCGGTCGGCGACAACTCGGCTTCGCGGCCCACCCGATAATCCTCGCGCGATAACACGCGCGCATCGACATCGTATTCAGCGAGGCGCGTAATGCGGTATCCCTTGAACTCGAACGGCGTCGAATCCGACAAGCTCGTTTGTAGCGGCGCCTTCGGTGCTACAACGCCAGGGCCATGTTCGACCGCGCGTTTCGACCAATGCGTGTAGCCACCCCAGGCCACAAGACCGATCAATAACCAGCGCTTCCACATAACGGAATCCATCTTTAAACATGAGCTTGCGCTCAGTATAGACAGCGTTTTAAAAACGTCAGCGACGAGGAGTTCGACGGTCGATAGTCATCGACACGATTTTTTTGCGGGGAAAAATTATTCAGCGAAAGGAAGAGAAACGGGCGACCGATCGATCGCCCGCGTCAATCTGCAATCAGTTATGCACGCCGCCGTCGACTTTGACGATTTCGCCGGTCATAAACGCCGCATCATCAGATGCCAGCATTGTAATTACAGCTGCGACTTTCTGCGGCTCACCCATAACACCATCCGGACGCGCCAGGTTGAAAAACAAACTCATATCGAGATCAGCCATACGACTGCCCTGCTCGATTACCATCGGCGTCATAATGCCGCCCGGCATCACCGCATTAATGCGCACGCCACGCTTCATGTACTCGCGCGCCAGTGCTTTGGTCAACGCGAGCACGCCGCCCTTGCTTGCTGAATAGGCCGCCATGTAAGGATGGCCAAAATGCGCGGAGGTCGATGCTGCGTTGACGATGTTGCCACCGGATTTTTCCAGATGCGGCAATGCTTCGCGACACATCAAAAACGTGCCGATCAGATTGACGTTAAGCACGGCTTGAAACTGGTCCAGAGTCGTTTCGACGCTCGGCTGCGAACGCAGAAAGCCGGCCATGTTGATCACCGAAACAAAGCGCCCGTCCTTAATCATTACAATAGCGATGGCGTTTTTAAACGCGGGTTCCTCGGCGACGGAAGC
>CBFHCK010000035.1:0-12496 GCA_965653955.1 uncultured Spongiibacteraceae bacterium | reverse complement strand
TATTAGCGCAAAACAGCAGCGGCGCCCCGGGATGCCGGCACAGCCGAACTTTGAGGCGTCTGCTTTTTCACTGTCAACTCGATGGTGCTCGCCATCCGGTGGCAATATGTAATTGATGGGTGGGGACAGTCGAGCCGCCTCTTCTGGTGTATCTCAAGATAGGGCGGGCAAGCGTCCCCGCAGTGGATCATTCGCTTCGCAGGCAAGTCCTATCCTCAGCGCCAGATGTTCGTCATGGGGACGGCAGACGATCTGAAGCGAAGTGGGAGCACCCTTTATGGTCAATCCATTCGGTAAGGCCAGCGCGCAAAAGCCTAATTGGTTGACGAAGCGAGTAAGCACGGCGGGCGTCGTGGATTCATCGACTGCCGCCAGCGGAATGGCGGGTGTCGCGGTCGTGGGAGTCAGCAGCGCGTCATACCCCTCCAAGGCAGCAAGCATTGCCTTCGCGTCCTGCCGCGCCCTCTCTCGCGCAAGGATATAGCTGCGAGCCGAGATCGCTCCCGCCAGCATGCGCGTTCGCACCGCCGGATCCATCGGCGAGGCCGGGTCTTCCGCGATTTCTCCGTAGAGGGCATAGGCTTCCGCCGTCATGATTTCGGAATCGCGTTGAAAATCGCGCAAGCTGCGCGGAAGGTCGATCACCGACACCTCGGCGCCCAGCGCCTCGAAATGCCGCAATGATGCTTGATAGGCCTCGGTCAGTTCAGCATCTACATCCTCTAGCTCGCTAGCCCCGATCGCCGCTAGCCGAAGGCCACCTACGCCTTCGTCCAAGCTGGTGCTATGCGATCGCCCGCGCGTTGGCTTTTCCAGCAGCGCATCAAAGAGCAGGGCCACGTCTGCCACGGTACGCCCCATCGGTCCTACCGTATCCAACGAAGGGCTAAGGGGCATAACACCTTCGAGGCTTATCAACCCAGGAGTGGTCATGAGCCCGACGATACCGTTGAACGCAGCAGGGATACGCACCGATCCGCCAGTATCAGTGCCAATGGCAAGCGGTGCCATGCGGGCTGCAACTGCCACCGCAGAGCCACTCGACGATCCTCCGGCGGTGTAGGGTTCGCTAGCGAACCACGGATTGCGTGGACTACCCAGATAGGCGTTTGTACCCCAGCCGCCCAACGCGAACTCAACGGTATGTGTTTTCCCCAGCAGAATCGCGCCTTTCGCGACTAGGCGTTTGACCAATTCTGCGGTTCGCGTAGCGATTCGCCCGGACAACGTGGCGGAACCGGCAGCGCAAACCTTACCCTCGATTTCGACAAGATCCTTTATTGCTACCGGCACGCCGTCGAGCGGCCCACGCGCATGCCCCTCAATAAATCTCCTGCTCGATTGTCTTCCGGATTCCAAAGCTTCGTCGGAAAAGATTTCGGTGTAGGCATGTAACTCGGCGTCCAGCGCCGCGATCCGCGCTAGATGTGATTGAACGACGTCTGTCGGCGTAAACTGCCGCGCTCGATAGCCATCGCTAAGCTCGCGCGCTGACATGAAGCAGAGTGAATCTGGCTGCGCGCTTCGTTGGGTAGTCAAGATTGGCACTCCGTCTGCCGCCGCCCGTTTGGCAGCATTATGCTTAATTGATTCTTGCCGAGTATTACCAACAAATAAAAATTTAACGCCCCACTCCTTCACCAGGCATCTGCTGACGTGCACGATCGAGCGCCTGCCGTGCTAATCGAGCCCATTTTTCGATCATGCGAGTTGCCTCGCGTCGATTGGTGATTGAGTTTTGCCAGCGCATAAAGGCTTCGTCGCGCGCCTGTTGTGGATCGATGATGCGCGCGAGAATTTCGCCGGTAGCGCCGTCGTAAACCTCAAGATATAACGTCATCGAACCGCTGCTCGTCGAAAATGTTTTCGAGCGGCCTGTCGACATCGTGTCAGGGGCAACGACATCGAGATCGACGAGTGCCGGCTTCAATATCAATACGTCGTCATCGCTATCGTCGATTTGCGTAACTACGTTGTAGCTGCCTTTTTGCAATTCTTCGTTAAACGTTGTGCGGAATAATTCCGCGAGATCGCGCTTGATTCGCTCCATATCTTTCTTGCTCACGCGATTGAGGCTGCCGGAGTTTTTATCGCGCTGCCAATTCTTGCGAAACGCGACATAGCAATCGGCGATCGCCACATTCTTATAACCAGCGAGGCTCGCGCCGGGGCGGACATACAATACTTGCACTTCCTTGCTCGGCACCAATTGCAGACCGTCATGCGTGACTGCGGGTAACTCGGCCGCATACACCGGCGTGGTGAGCAATACCGCGAAGAGCAGGACAATAAATTGAACATTAAATAGCGATTTCATGGCCTTCATCCCCAAGTAATGAATGCCGCTACCACTGAACGCAAGCGGCCCACCCATCTTGCGCATTCGGGCGAAATTCGCCATACGACTAAAGCCCCATCGCTTTTTGCCCTTCAATTTATTTTTGCAGCGCGACAATCCGTGCAAACACGGTTGAAATAATTAACTGGATAGCAGAGCGGTTGCGCCATGCTTAACCGCACTGCGGAGCCGAGGATTACTCGATTCGATCCTCCGCGTACACGCATTCAAGGCGTTCGCTATTTCTTATTCAGCAAGACCAGCGTCTTGTTTGCAATCATCCATTCCTCATTGGTCGGCTCGACATAAATTCCGCAGCGGCTGGTCGCAGCCGAAATTTCGCGGGCGTTGTCGTTATTTTTTTCCGCATCGATCTCGATGCCAAGCCATTGCAAATGCTTGCAGATCGCGGCACGTATCGGCGGGCTGTTTTCGCCAACACCTGCGGTGAATACGAGCGCATCGATACCGGAGGTGGCTACGCCGAGTCCCGCGATAAATCCGGCAGTGCGATACGCCAAATAATCCAGCGCCAACCTGGCAGCGGGAGCCGGACTGGCCAACAGATCGCGCACATCGCCGCTAATGCCGGAGAGCCCTTTCAGCCCGGATTCGTAGTAGAGAAGATGCTGAATTGCATCGCGATCCAAACCTTGCGCGAGCATCCACAACACGACACCGGCATCGAGTTGGCCTGGGCGCGTGCCCATTGGCAAGCCATCGAGCGCGGTGAAGCCCATCGTGGTATCGACGCTGCGACCGCCGACCAGCGCGCACGCCGATGCGCCGGAGCCGAGATGCGCGACGATAACGCGGCCATTCGCGATGGCGGGTCGAGTCTGTTGCAAACGTTGCGCGATGTATTCGTATGAGAGGCCGTGAAAACCGTAACGGCGCACACCGCGTTCGAAGAATGTCTGCGGCAATGCGAAGTGTTCGACGACATCGCTGTGAGTACGGTGAAACGCGGTATCGAAGCAGGCGACTTGGGGCAGCTCGGGCCAGCGCTCCATGATGACGTGCACCGGCGATAAATTATTGTGCTGATGCAACGGCGCAAGCGGGGATAGCGCATCGAGTTGCTTCAAGATGTTGCGATCGATAATGACGCTGTCGCGAAAATGCAGGCCGCCATGCACGATGCGATGACCGACAGCGATGGGCGGCGCGGCGAGATGGGTTGTCAGCCAGTCCGCGACGATAGCATGGGCAGCGTTGAGTGTTTTCGCGTCGGCGGGAGATAGCGTGCGCTCAACCAATGTATGTTTATTGCGATCGCCAATCTTCAACTGCGGGTGCGCAGAACCAATGCCCGACAGCTGTCCACCGCAATCGAAAACCGGTGTCTGCTCATCCGTCACGATATACAGATGAAATTTCAGGCTGGAGCTGCCGGCGTTGATGACGAGTAATCGCGGCGCTTCGCGAAATGATTGCGACGATCGATCGGTCATATAGCCGCTGCCTTTACGCTTTGATCGGTTTATTGCGGATCAGGTAATCCGCATATAACGAAGCCACCGCGCACGAGGCGAGTCGCGTGCGAATACTGTCGGCGCGACTGGTGAGGATGATCGGCACTTTGGCGCCGAGCACGATACCCGCCGCATCCGCGCCGGAAAGAAAAGTCAGATTTTTTGCGAGCATATTGCCGGCTTCGAGATCGGGTACCACCAGCACATTCGCGCGTCCCGCGACTTCCGAATGAATGCCCTTGATGCTTGCCGCTTCGGGACTGATGGCATTATCGAGCGCTAAAGGTCCATCGAGCAGACCACCGGTGATCTGGCCGCGATCCGCCATTTTGCAAAGCGCAGCGGCATCGATCGTGCTCGGAATTTTCGCGTTGACTTGTTCAACCGCAGACAAAATTGCAACGCGCGGCGTACCGAGTCCAAGGGCGATAAAAAGATCGATGGCGTTTTGTACGATGTCCGCCTTGGTCGTGAGATCGGGAAAAATATTGATGGCGGCATCGGTGATGAACAACAGCTCGCCGTATGTGGGTACATCCATGATGAATACATGACTGACGCGGCGCTCAGTGCGCAACCCACGCAAAATAGCGTGCATCAATTCGTCGGTATGCAGGCTGCCTTTCATCAGCAAGGTGGCACGCCCGGCCTGCACTTCGGCGACAGCCGCATCGGCAGCGGCATGACTGTGCGGCGCATCGACGATCGGCACGTCATCGAGATCGAATCGGTGCGCTGTGGCGATGCTGTGAATGCGCGCAACAGGCCCGCACAAAACCGGGCGAAACAAGCGCAGACGCGCCGCTTCCAATGCTGCGCCCAGCGAGGCTTCGTCGCAGGGATGAGCGACGACACAGATCGGCGGTGTAGGCGATTGTGCCGATTTGATGAGGTCGTCGTAGCGCGAGGATTTGGTCATGGCAGACACCGGCATCGAAGTTTGCCAAACCATCGCATTTTTTTACGACGATTGCATGGGTATCGAGAAACGATTTCTATGCATGTCACAAACTCAATCAACGTCATCGGTTTGCACAACCGGCGCAGTTTGATGATTGCGCAGATATTCGATCATTTGTGCATCGCCAAGTGGCCGCGCAAAAAAATAGCCCTGCGCGCACTGGCAACCGCGCTGCAACAGATAATCGCGCTGAGCCCGCGTCTCAACACCTTCGGCCGTGACATTTAGGTGAAGACCCTGCGCCATCGCGAGGATGGCATTAATCACTGCCACGCTATTGGAATCGTCCGTTAAATTGCGAACGAAGCTTTGATCGATCTTTATGCGGTCGATCGGAAAGCGCGTCACGTAAGAAAGACTCGAAAATCCCGTGCCGAAATCGTCAATCGCGATCCTTACCCCGAGCGCACGGATTTCCCGCAATTGTCGACTGACCTCCTCGATATTGTTGATCAGCATGTTCTCGGTAATTTCCAATTCCAACGATGATGGCGCAAGACCGCTGTCGTCGAGCGATGCGCTAATAATCGACACGAGATTTTTCTGCATCAGCTGCCGCGGCGATAAATTCACGGCCATCACCAACGGGTGGCCCGCGACTTTTTCAAACTGGCGCGCTTGATTGCAGGCCGTGCGCAGAACCCACTCACCGATCGGCACGATCAAACCGGATTCTTCTGCCACGGGAATAAACTGGTTCGGCGGCGTTAATCCTCTGCCGGGACAATGCCAACGCAACAGGCTTTCGACACCCACGACTTTGCCGTCGTGAAGTGAAATTTGCGGTTGAAACACCAATGCGAATTGATTGAGCGCCAGAGCCTGCTGCAATGCCTGCTCAATCTCCATACGCGTGACAATTGAATTCGCCATCGCCAGCGAAAATATCTGCACATTGCTGCGGCCAGTTGCTTTTGCCTCATACATCGCCATATCGGCATTTTTCAATAACACCACAGGATCATCGCCGTCGTCGGGAAAAAGCGCGACACCGATACTGGGTGTAGTCTGCAATTGATGAGTGCCCACACTGATCGTTTTCGAAACTTGCTCTACGATTTTTTCGGCAACGATGCGCACATCCTCCACCGCGTGTACATCGGATAAAACGACGACAAACTCATCTCCCCCCATTCTCGCCACGGTATCGCTGGAACGCGCGCACGACGCCAGCCGTTGCGCAATCACCACCAGCAATTGATCGCCGGTATGGTGCCCGAGGGAATCGTTGATACGTTTGAAATGATCGAGATCGACCATTATCAATCCGACGCGATGATGAAAACGCCGCGCGCGCTCGATCGCCATCGTCAGACGATCCTGTAATAACGTGCGGTTCGGCAAACCGGTCAATACATCGTGATGCGCGAGAAAACGAATATATTCGTCGGAGCGTTTACGCTCGCTGATGTCATATGCAATGCCGAGAAAACCACGCAGCTCATGATCCGCGCCGCGCAACGCCGTAATGGTTAATTGCACCGGCAGGCGCGAGCCGTCTTTGCGAATGTATGTCCACTCGCGCGAATCGGTGATGCCGCGTTTTGCTTTCGCGACAAACGCCTCGAAGCCGGGCGCTACGTATTCGCCCAACTCGATGCTCAAGGATTCCGCCTGTTGAGCGATTTCTTGTGCATCGTGTATGAGCTCCGGCGTGCAGCGCCCCACCAACTCGTCCGAGCGATACCACAGCATGCGTTCGGCCGCCGGACTCATTGAAATAATTTTTCCGTGCGGATCCGTGGCAATCATGCTGAACGGCGCGCTATGAATGATCGACTGCATTAACTGATATGCATCTTGCAGCTCACGCGCTCGCATCACTTTTTCAGAAACATCGATCACTGTCGCCACAACAATGACGCCGCGCAAACTAAAACGCGGGCTCAGACTGACCTCAATCGGTATTTGGCTGCCATTCTTGTGCAAACCATTCAGCTGACGACGCGACATCGCTTGCGGTTTTGGCGCTGCGCTGTAAGCCGCTCGTTTTTTTTGATGGCTATCGCGCTGAGAGAGCGGCACGAGGATTTCCATCGATTGCTGTAGCAACTCGCCACGCTCGTAACCGAATAATTCTTCCAGCTCGCGATTCACATTGCAGATAAGTCCGCGCTTATCGACTACCAGCATTGGCAGCTGGGTATCCTCCAATCGAAATAGCATTTGCGGGGATCGCGAGTATCGGCGCCAAAATAGTCCCACCGCAATCAACGCCGTCACTACGACGACAGCCATGAAAATGAAATTGTTGTTGAGCACGAGAGGAATGCCTTCTTAATTTTTTAAGAAAGAATAACCTAGTCTCGCTATTTAACCACTCGAAATGTGTTGTTATTAATCAATGGCGGGCGTGGAATCGTTTACATCATCACTCGAATTAATTGCGCTGAAGTCATGAGTATTTTTCTTTGCGAAAAATTCGCGCAGCCATTGAAAATTATTCGCGCGCATAAAAGCGACCGAGCGATTGCGAAGTATTGCGCTGCTGCACCGACACACATTGTTAAGCGCGAAATTCATGGCGCCAGCGCTGGATAACCCGCGCAAATGCAGCGGGAACTGCCGCATTAAATTTACATTAACGCAAACGACAATTCGGTTCGCTTTCACTACCATCGGCTGCGTACACGAATGCAGCCGAGCCATCGGTGCCGTGCTGCAGAATAATTAATAAAAATGCGGAGCAGATTGCATGGATAACGAATCGACAAACGACGCGAACGGCATGGCGCAAATATCGAATGAGCTGACGCTCTCGCGGCGCGATGTGCTGAAAGGTATTTCGATCACCACACTCGGTCTCGCCGCAGGCGGCAGCATTGTCCTCCCTGCCGTCGGCGCCACCGCCGCCAATAGCGCTGGCGCACACTGGTGGGAAAAGGAATATCGCATCCTGCAAACCAATTTACGCGAAATCGATGCGCTCCAGGATCCGCGCGAAATCGCACGCGCGGTTAAAGATTTCGGCGCCACGGCGATCGTTTCCAATATCGGCGGAATCGTCGCGTTCTATCCGACCCAGCTCGAATTGCAGTACAAGAATCCCTACCTGAAAGGCGATTTTGTCGGCGAAATGCTGGAAGCGGCGCGCTCGCACGGCCTCACGTATATCGGCCGCTACGATCTCTCCAAAGCGATGAAAGTGGCTTACGACGCGCACCCCGAATGGTTCGTCAAAAATCGCAACGGTGGCCCGCGCGAATATGCCGGCACTTACGAGGCGTGTCCGAACGGCGGCTGGGCGCAGGAATACGGCTTCGAAATATTGCGCGAAGGACTGACCCGTTACGATGCGGAAGGTTTGTTCTTCAATATGGTGGGGTACTCGTCGACGAACTACAGCAACATCGCGCACGGTATTTGCGTCTGCGATAACTGCCGCCGTCGCTTCCGTGAAATGTACGGTCTCGAACTCCCCGCCAAGGACGACGCCTCCGATCCCAACTGGCGCTCCTATAGCGAATTTCGTACCCGCACCAGTGCCGAACTGTCCGCCAGAATGCGTGCTTTCGCGCATAAGCTCCGGCCGAACGCGCCGTTACTCGACGGATACGATCGCGTCGTGCGCAGCGAATCGCAACGTCGCGTCGATCGCCCCGCGCCCGAATGGGCGTACCAGTCCGGCGAGCAAACGCGCATCATCCTGGGCACGCTTTCCGACAAACCATTCTCGGCAACATCCACCGCGCACATCGATTATCCGTGGCGGCAGGTCACCGAAAGCGCCGCTTGCCACATCCTGCGCATGGCACAGGCGCTCGGTCTCGGCGCGAAGCTGGATCTCTATCTGATGGGTACCCTCGCCGATCAGAACGATCAGCGCTGGCTGCCACCTGTTTCGCAGCTTTACAAATGGCATGCGGCCAATGCGCAGCACTACGCCGGCCTCACCCCGGCGATGCGCGTGGCGCTGTATCGGCGCGACTTCTGGCCGACAACCAAAGCCGAGATGCCGTGGAATTATTCCGAACAGGCCGGTCGCGGCGCGTATTCGGCATTGGTCGATGCGCGCCTGCCGTTCTGGATGGTCACCGGCCCCAGTCTCGGCGTGGCGCAACAGTATCCAGCGTTATTGCAGGGCTATGACGTGATTGTCGCGCCGCAAGCGATGCAACTCTCCGATGCGGAAGCGGCGGCGCTCGACGCATGGGTGGAGCGCGGTGGGCTGTTGATCGCCACCGGGATGACCGGCAGCCATGACGAGCACGGCAAGCCGCGCACGAAGATGCCGCTCGCCTCAAGCCCGGTCGAAGCGTTCGGCACGCCAGTGGATGCACACGGCTGGTCGCTGAATGATGCAGGTGCCGAGCTGGATTTCGGCGGGGCGCGCATCGCGCTCGATGGTCACTACTTCCCGACAACGATCCGCGCAGGCGCGCGCAATCTCATTCCGTTCGCCCCCGATCAGCGCTTTGGCCCACCCGAATTGAGCTATGCGATTCCCGGCACCAAGCCGCGCAACGATCCCGGCGTCCTTATCAAGGCATTCGGGCGGGGCCATGCGGTTCATATCCCCTGGCTGCCCGACTGGCACTATTACCGCGACGGGCTCGATGCGCACCGGGAATTGTTTGCCGCGCTGATCGCCCGTTTCGCGCCGCCGGCACCGTTCGTTTTACAGGGCGACGGCCAAGTCGAGATGACCGTGCAACGGCAGGCAGCGACGGGTAAAACGCTGGTGCATGTCATCAATTACGCCGGCCAGCGCAACACCCGCTACAGCACGCCGCCCGCATTGCACGGGCTGAAACTGGGCGTACTGCCGCAAGTCGCCGCGCAGGCACGCCTGCTGGTGGGCGGGCAAACCATCAAGGCCAGTCGAAAAGACGCGGATGGGCGGCGCTGGTTTGACTTGCCACCGGTACACGACTTCGAAGCCATTCAATTCGCCGATGCTTAAAAGCACAGAATAATCAGGAGCACCTGCGATGAATCAATCCGAGATCGAAGCCGATCGCCGCGCTGTATTGAAGGGCATCGGCTGGACCGCCGCGCTGGCCATGTTTGGCAACACGCATCCTGCTGCGGCAACCACTATCGCGCCCGCCGACGGGTCGATTGCGTTCAAGGGCGGCACGATTCAATTCGTCGATATGACGCATAAGCTGACCAAGGCGTTTAACTTCGGCCAGGCCAAACCGCGCATCGCCGCCGAGCCGATCGATGGCTCCGGCAAGGCGGCCGGCATGCGGCTCAATCGGCTGTCGCTGGTCGAACACACCGGCACGCACATCGACGCGCCGAATCACTTCGACGAAGGCGGCGCGAGCCTGGGCGAAATACCGATTGGCGATCTGATCGTGCCGCTGGCGATTCTCGATCTGCGCGAAAAGCTCGCCGCGAACGGCAGCGAAGAAGTGGAACCAGCGGATATCGAACGCTGGGAAAGCCGTCACGGCCGCTTGCCCGAAGGCTGCTGCGTCGCGTTGTGGTCGGGCATCGATCCGCTGTCACCATTTAAGACACAGCCGCCATTCAAGACGCAGCCGCGTCCTGTAACGGGGTCGCGCCTGATAATGCCGGGGTTTGGCCCCGGCGTGATCGATTTATTAATGAAACGCGCGGTTAAAGGCGTAGCCGTCGACACCATGACGATCGACAGCAGCAACAACACGCCGAGTTATCCCTTCCACAAAGCGTGGCTGTCGAGCGGTCGCTGGGGAATCGAAGGCCTGACCAATCTGGCGGCCGTGCCGCCGACCGGCGCAGTACTGATTGTCGGCGCACCGCCGATCGAAGGTGCTACCGGAATGCCGATACGTGCGTTGGCGTTATTTTGATTTGAAAAATTCCGCTAACAAAATATTAATTCGTCGAAATAATATTAATGCGTTTCTCGGCGATGCCAATCGCCGATCGCCAACCTTGCGCGTCATTTGTCGCGGTGAATGGAATAACCTAGTAATTATTTCGTCTTTTTTTATCGCTCAATCCTAATGCTATGGTGGCTCCATATTTTTATTCGAGCTTTCACACCATGAGCATTTCATCACTGAATCCACGCAATCAATTTTCTGGCGCTATTTCACATATCGAAATCGGACCTGTCATCAGTGAAGTGGAGGTACAGACCAGCTCCGGAATTGTGATTTCGCTGGTATCCACGCGCGCTATTAAAGAATTGAATTTTCAAATCGGCACGAATGTCATCGCCTTTGTTAAGGCAACCGATGTCGCGTTGGCAAAACTCGATTAGGGCGATTTGGTTGCGTTACCCCATTAGGAATAAATGATGAATGAGGTTGTTGATCCATCGTTCGATACGACCGGCTATGCCGGTTATGGATCGTTGACGAGCAAATTGAAAAGCGAAGTTGTGGCGTTCGATAACCCGACGGCGTATTCACGCAGCATCCGGGCAACAGCGTTGGTGTTCGAAGATCCCTTGTCACAGGCGTTGTATGAGCGCCTGCAGCTGTTAGCGCCTAGTAATGCAAATGTGCTGGTCATCGGCGAAACCGGCACAGGCAAAGAATTAATCGCGCGCAAGCTTCATCAATTAAGCCTGCGCAGCAAAGGTTCGTTCGTGGCAGTCAATTGCGCTGCACTGCCCGAGCAATTGGTGGAGAGCGAACTGTTCGGTCACGAGAAAGGTGCGTTCACCGGCGCAGCGTTGCAAAAGAAAGGTTGGTTCGAAGTCGCCAATGGCGGCACGCTTTTTCTGGATGAAATTGGCGATTTGCCACCGGCTACGCAGGTAAAACTTTTGCGCGTGTTGCAGGAGCGCGAATTGAGCCGCGTCGGTGGGCGCGTTGCGATCCCAATCGACATTCGGCTGATAGCAGCGACAAATGTGAATCTTGAGGAAGCTGTGCGTACCGGAAGGTTTCGCGAAGATTTGTATTACCGACTCAATGTTGCACGATTGCAGCTACCACCGCTGCGGGAACGCATTGGTGACATTCTTCCGCTTGCGCAACATTTTATCGGCGTTTATCTGGAGCATCTCGGACTCGACAACACAGAGTTGAGCGAATCAGCACGCAACGCCCTGCTGAATTATCCCTGGCCGGGCAATATACGCGAATTGGAAAACGTCATTCATCACGCGATGCTGGTAATGCGCAATGGTCGTATTGAAGCGCAGGATTTGCATCTCGCGCGCCTGAGCGTCGATGAACGTTCATTTACGTCTCATACCGATATCAGCAATGCGAGTTCTGCACTTGAACAAGCGTTGCTGAGCATCTTCGAGAGAAATACAAAAAATCTCTTTGCCGATATTGAAGCGCGAGTAGTGCGTTGCGCGTTCGAGTATTGCCAGAAAAACCAGCTCCAGACTGCACGCCTACTCGGCATCAGTCGCAATATTCTGCGCCATCGCCTCAAGCTTTATGGAATGCTGTAAAACCTAATAAAATATTTTATTAAGGCCGTTGCGTCATGCATTCGGCCTTAACCTCCGCAAAAATTCCATTCGTAATTCGCTCTATCGAATTTATATTCGATCGCAATAGATTTCACACTTCTTTCGAAGATTTTATCTGTCGCATTGCTGCTTAATCAGCAACGCGGATACAAAGTGCTTGCTCAGCAACACTATTCGAAAATCCTCTATTATGTAATTTCAAACTTATTAGTCTCTTCTCGCCTTTCAAATCAATAACTTCCTTTTTTTCACACTCCCTGGCCCGGCACTTGCTCTATATAGCGCTCGGATAATTTTCAATTTTTTTGCGTACATAACGCTAAGGTAAAAGTTTTACCGTGAATTACATT
>CBFHCK010000034.1:0-12699 GCA_965653955.1 uncultured Spongiibacteraceae bacterium | reverse complement strand
TCGCCGCCGCTCGCCGAGGAGTGGCTCGATCGCGCATTCAAGAAAGAAGGCAGTTGGTGGCAGGATTGGTTGACGTGGCAGGAGCGCTTTGCCGGCGAGCTGGTAAATGCGCGCGCTATTGATCCGTCGACAATCATCGAGCCTGCACCCGGCTCTTACGTCAAACGTCGACTCGACGATTGGAGCGATAGCGAGCAGGGCACGCAGCGCGCGGCTTAATCAGCGTGTTAGATATTTGAAGATATGTAAATTGCCAGATTTTTAATCAGCGGACACGGTGCGATCTTTTGCCCAGCTGCGCAGCCATTCGATTTTTTCCGCCAGCGTAATTGCGAGCGGCACAGTGCTGTCGATTGCATGCAGAATGTTTTCGGTAGCGAGGGGTTCGCGTCGCGCGGAGCATGTATACAACGCCGTCACGATTACCTGCTCGATTTCGGCGCCCGAAAATTTATCCGTAGCGGCTGCGAGAGCGGCGACATTGAATCGAGTCGGTTCGAAATTGCGCCGCTGTAAATGAATCGAAAAAATCTCTTTGCGTATTTCGATAGTGGGCAGGTCGACAAAAAATAATTCATCGAAGCGACCCTTGCGCAGAAGCTCGGGCGGTAGCCCCTGAATATCGTTGGCGGTGGCGACGCAGAAAACGCCGCTGCGATGCTCTGCCAACCACGTCAGCAACGTGCCTAGAATGCGTTGCGAAGTGCCTTCGTCGTTGTTGCCGCCAGCTAACCCTTTTTCGATTTCATCCATCCATAACACGCACGGCGACATCAGTTCGGCCTGATTCAATGCGCGGCGCAGATTTTTTTCGGTTTCGCCGATGTACTTGTTATACAGCGCTGCCATGTCGAGGCGCAGCAGTGGCAATCCCCATAATCCGGCGACCGCTTTTGCCGCGAGACTTTTGCCGCTGCCTTGTACGCCCAGCAACATCACACCTTTCGGGCGATCGTAAGCCTGCGACAGCGCTGCATGTTCGCGCGCACCGATCCATTCCTTTAATCGTTTCAAGCCGCCGACGGCAGTGAATTTGGTTGTGTCGTATTCGAAGCTGAGAACGCCCTTCATATCCAGCAACTCGAATTTGGCGCGATTGATCTCCGGCACATCCGCGTCGGTGATAGCGCCATCGTCGCGGATTGCGCCGCGCGCGAGCCGACGCGCGTCGGCCTCGGTTAAACCGCGCAGATTGCGGACGATTTTTTTGATCACCGCCGGATCGGTTTGCAATGCCACCTGCGGATTTTCGCGCGCCCACTGATTGGCTTCGTCGCGAATAATCGACAGCAGTTGCGTATCGTTCGGCAGCGACAAATGGAATTTCGCGCTGTAGCGGCGCAGCTCCGGCGGCAGATCGAGTTCGTGACTGATCAATACGATCGTGTGGCCAAGTCGTTCCTGCGCGATCGCAATATCTTTTAACAAACGCACATGCTCGGGATGATTGCTGAGGAACGGATGAAAATCGCAGAGCGCAAATAACGCTGGCGCAGTTTGGCGTTTGATCGCGCGTAGTACATCGGTAGGGGTTTCGGGATCGCCTGTCGTTGCATCGTTGCCGAAGCCAAGCCGATGCAAACCTTCGGTGATCGACCAGCAGAAATATCCGAGCTTGCGCTGCATCGCCACGCGCGTCAGCAATTGCAGAGCAGCCGGTTCATCGAAGGTTTCCAGCGCAATCAACGGTACTCTGGCTTCGATGATCAGCGCGAGGTCTTTGACGTCTTGCATGCGATGTCTCTGAAAGAATGATCGAAATGAAAATCAGCCTAGCAGAGGACAGCGACGCCCGTGAGCGTGCGAGAGAATTACAGCGAGGCCAGCAGTTTTTCTTTGAGCATCGTCACTAATTGCTCGGGAGACACCGCCGGCGCGAAGTAGTAGCCCTGTACCTGATCGCAATGGTTTTCCCACAGAAACTGCACCTGTTCGATCGTTTCCGCGCCCTCGGCGATCACATGCAATTGCAAACTGTGCGCGAGATTGATGATGGCTTTGACGATGATGGCGTCATCGGCATCGCCGGGCAGATTGCGAATGAAGCTGCGATCGATTTTCAGCGCGGAAATCGGCAGCCGTTGAATGTGCGCGAACGAGGAATAGCCGGTGCCGAAATCGTCGAGCGAAAAACTGACGCCGAGTTGCGACAACGCCAACATGCTCTGGTAGGTCTGTTCGGCATTCATCAGGATCGCCGTTTCGGTCAGCTCGAATTCAATGCGTTCGAGATTCACACCGCTATCCATCAGCAGGCGCGAGGCGGTCGCGGCGAATTTTTCATCCTGCAATTGCTTCAGCGACAGATTGATCGCGAGTTCGAGTGGACGATCGCAATGTTTCTGCATATTGCGCATATCGCGGCATGCCTGCTGGATCGTCCAATACCCGATGGGCACGATCAGGCCGGTTTCTTCGGCGAGCGGAATGAAATCGCTCGGAGCCAGCAACCCGCGCTCGGGATGGCGCCAGCGAATCAGACTTTCGACGCCGATAACTTGGCCGCTATCGAGCTCGACTCGCGGCTGATAGAACAACTCGAATTCGTTGCGGCGCAACGCTCTGCGCAGTTCGGCTTCCAGATGAATCTGGTTGCGCGCATCGAGATTCATCTGCTCGGTATAAAAATGGTAGTGGCAGCCACGCACCAGCTTGGCCTGTTGTCGCGCCAGTTCGGTATTGCGTAACAGCGCTTCGCAGGTATGGCCTGCATCGGGCATTATCGCGATGCCGATGCTGGCGCCGAGCACCAATGGCGTATCGCCCAGTTGGTAGGGCTGCGACAAAATGTCGGTGATTTTTTCCGACACGGCGACCACATCGCTGAGCTGGCGCACATCCTCGAGCACGATGCCGAATTCATCGCCGCCGATCCGCGCGAGCGTGTCGGTTTTGCGCACGCATTGCATCAAACGTTGCGCCATCGACTGCACCAGCTGATCGCCGACGCTGTGTCCGAACGATTCATTCACGCGGCGAAAACCATCGAGGTCGATATGCAGCAGCGCGACCATACCGTCCTCGCGCTGCGCACGCGCGATGGCTTGCTCAAGACGATCGCGAAACAGCAATCGATTCGGCAGGCTGGTTAGCGGATCGTATTGCGAGCGTCGAATCAGCTGGCGCTCGCCATTTTTGCGCTCGAGCGCATAGCGGAGCCGGCGTTCGAGCTGAGATGCATCGAGCTGGCTCTTTAATAGATAGTCGGCGGCGCCATCGGCAATGGCGTGGCCATCGAGCTCTTCGTGGAGCGAATCGGTCATTACCAGGATCGGTGCAGAACAGCCGTTGGCGATGGCAGCTTTTAATAATCCACGGGCCTGTTCGGGGTTGCGTTCGCATTAGAGCTGAATGGCGTAGTATTCGCCGGAGAGCATGGTGGTCAGCGCTTGGTCGGGCCGATCGCACCAGCTGATCAGATAGCGATGGCGGCCAATTGCCGTCGCATAGTTGGCGATGAGCATGTATTCAGCCTGCTCTTCGTCAACCAACAGGACGCGCATCGCCATATCGGACATATTGTGTTGCACCATTGCGCGCCGCGAACCTCGATCAGTCCACCGACGCACATCCACCCAGGTAGTCATATTTGTATTTTTTAATTTAATTCAGGCGTTTATAAACAAAACGTGACTTGTTTTCTAGATGTTTACAAAAAAATAATGTAGGGGCGGGCTAAATTGCGATTTCCGGCGACCGAATCGGCAGCCTCGCGCTAAAATGCCGGCCCGCATTTGTTGTCGATTCCCGCTGTGACCACTCTGAATTCCCGCCAACGCGAGGCCGTGCATTACATCGATGGGCCGTTGCTGGTGCTCGCTGGCGCCGGCAGCGGTAAAACCAGCGTTATCACGCGCAAAATTGCGTACTTGATCGAGCAATGCGGTATTTCCGCCCGCCATATCGCCGCAGTGACGTTCACCAATAAAGCCGCGCGCGAAATGCGCGAGCGCGTCGGCACATTGATAAAAGGGCCCGCCGCGAGCGGGCTCACGGTGTCGACTTTTCACAATCTCGGGCTGAATATTCTGCGCCGCGAGCACCGCAAGATCGGTTTCAAATCCGGCTTTTCGATTTTCGACGGCGAGGATGGCCTCGCGCTGATTCGCGATTTACTGATTGCCGACCATGGCGGCGATTCGGATCAAGCGGGCGTCGTTCAACAAAAAATTTCGCAGTGGAAAAACGATCTGGTCACGCCCGAGCAGGCGATTACCGCGTCGACCGGGCCCGCCGACATGCTGTGCGCGCAGGCATACCTGCGTTATCAGCGCTCGCTGAAAGCGTACAACGCGGTCGATTTCGACGATTTGATTTTGCGTCCGGTCGAATTGTTTCAGAACGATCCCGAAACGCTCGAACAATGGCGCTCGCGCATTCGCTATTTATTGGTCGATGAATATCAAGATACCAATGGCGCGCAATACCACTTAGTCAAACTGTTAGTCGGCAATCGTCAGGGACTGACCGTGGTGGGCGACGACGATCAATCGATTTACGCATGGCGCGGCGCGCGCCCGGAAAATCTGGTGCAGTTGCAGCACGATTATCCGCATCTGAAAGTGGTCAAGCTCGAACAAAATTACCGCTCGACCGGCCGCATTTTGCGCGCGGCTAACCAGGTCATCGCGAATAACGCGCACGTATTCGAAAAAGCGCTTTGGTCCGAATACGGCCCCGGCGATCCGATTCGTATCATCCGTTGCGCGAACGAAGATGCTGAGTGCGAGCGTGTGGTCAGCGAAATCATCGATCATCAGTTACGCCATCGCGGCAAATACGGCGATTACGCGATCCTGTATCGCGGCAATCATCAAGCGCGCCTGCTCGAATTGAAGCTGCAGAATTTTAAGGTGCCGTACAAGCTCAGCGGCGGCACATCTTTTTTTGCGCGCAACGAAATTAAGGATGTGATGGCGTATCTGCGGCTGCTGATTAACCCCGACGACGACAACGCCTTTTTGCGCATCGTCAATGTGCCGCGCCGCAAAATCGGTGCATCGACGCTGGAAACGCTCGGCACTTATTCAACTGAGCGCGGTATCAGCATGCATGCCGCGTGCGAGGAAATTGGCTTGCAAAGTCACATGGGCGAAGCTGGCGTGGGGCGTTTGCGCGAATTCACCGATTGGCTGCAAGGTACGCGTCGGCGTATGCAAGGTGACGACGCGATCGAAGCGATCATCGGCATGTTGCGCGATATCGATTACGAAGATTGGTTGCAGCAAAACAGTTCGAGTCCAACCGTTGCAGAACGACGCATGGCCAACGTGATGACATTGGTCGAAAGTTTAAAAAAATCTCTCGAACGTGCCGACGAGGAAAACGAAAATACCGATGGCGATAACGGCATCGACGCGGCAATTGCAAAATTGGTGCTGCGGGATTTACTCGAGCGCCAACAGGATGAGCAGGAAAGCGACGATCAGGTGCAGCTGATGACATTGCACGCGGCAAAAGGTCTCGAATTTCCGCATGTCTATATGATCGGTATGGAAGAAGAATTGTTGCCGCATCGTAATAGCATCGAAGCGAAAACCGTCGAAGAAGAGCGCCGGCTTTGTTACGTCGGCATCACGCGGGCGCGGCGCACACTGACCATGACGTTCTGTGCGAAGCGCAAACAGTTCGGCGATTTTCTGTCGTGCACGCCGAGCCGTTTTCTCGATGAACTGCCGAGCGAAGACATCGAATGGGAGGGGCGCGAGGACGCTGATCCGGTTGCGAGTAAAACGCGGGCGCGCGCGACACTGGCAGGTCTTAAAAATCTGCTCGATTAGCGCGCGGGTGTTTGCGCAATCGTTTACGTATACTGCGGCCCTTGATCAATTTGTTGGAGAAACACCTCATGTTCGAATGGATTTTTCTGCCCGAAGCGTGGATCGCGCTTGCCACGTTGAGCGCGCTCGAAATCGTCCTCGGCATCGACAACATCATCTTCATTTCAATTTTGGTCGGACGCCTGCCCAAGGCGCAGCAACAGTCAGCGCGTATGCTGGGGCTGGGGCTCGCGATGTTCACGCGCATCCTGTTACTGCTCTCGCTGGCGTGGGTGATGGGGCTCACGGAGCCATTGTTCAGCGTGCTCGATTATCAGATTTCGGGACGCGATTTAATTTTGCTCGGCGGCGGTTTGTTCCTGTTATGGAAAAGTACTGCCGAAATTCACCACAGCCTTGAAGGTGAAGGCGATACCGCCAAGAGCACCACGGTTAAAGCGGCTTTTGCCGCAACGCTGGTGCAGATTGCGATCATCGATATCGTGTTTTCGCTCGATTCGGTTATCACGGCGGTGGGCATGGCCGATCAGATTGAAGTGATGGTGTTGGCTATCGTGATTGCGGTTGGCGTCATGATGTTTTCCGCCAAAACCATTTCAGATTTTGTCGACCGCCATCCGACGATAAAAATGCTCGCGCTGAGCTTCCTGATTGTGGTCGGTATAGCGTTGATTGGCGAAGGTCTGGGTCTGCATATTCCGAAAGGCTACATTTACTTCGCGATGGCGTTCTCGCTCGGGGTTGAAATGCTGAATATCCGCTACCGCGCGAAGCGTGCGCAGCCCGTGCATTTGCGTCCTCCACATATGCCCGGCGAGTAAGTCGACACCCATAAAAAAAGGCCGCATTCAGCGGCCTTTTTTTATTGAACTGTCGGTGAATACGGTGGCGTTATTTGCTGCGCCCCACCATGAAGTCGACAGCGGCTTTAATTTCATCGTCCGAGCATGCGGCACACGTGCCTTTCGGCGGCATTGCGCGAATGCCTTGGATTGCATGCGTATGCAGTGTATCCATACCCTGCGCAATGCGATCCTTCCATGCTGCTTTATCACCTACCTTTGGCGCGCCAGCGACGCCGGTGCCGTGGCACATGTTGCAGGTAGCATTGTTAACTTCTTCCCCGGATTTCGCTTTGCCGCCGCTCGCGGCAGCTACTGCGCCGCCACAGCTACTATCGCCTTCGAGGCAAACGCTGCCGACCGGTTTGATCCGCTCTTCTATTTCTTTCTTCTGTTTATCGCTCAGCGCGTGGGTCGAAATGCTGAGCACGGTGCCCAAGCCAAATACGGCTAACAACAACGCGGATTTTTTCGACATCAATTTGGTCACAACGTGATCCTCATGCATTGCTCGAATGCCCGAACGGGGCTGGGCGGGGATAAAACTGGCGCGAATTATAGCCAGTTGAACTCGTTAAAACCAATCGCGGAGTAGGGATAAAGGCTTGGCAGAACCTGCGCAAGATGGACGCATTAACCCATGCCCGGTATCATGCGGGCCGCGTTGCGCCCGTAGCTCAGATGGATAGAGTACTGCCCTCCGAAGGCAGGGGTCGTGGGTTCGAATCCCGCCGGGCGCGCCAGTCCACACAAAAGGTCACCTTCACGGTGGCCTTTTTTATTGGACGGAACATTGGTTTTTATTCATGCGAATAAGTATGTAAGGTTGGTGCGAATCGAATGCGCCGATTGTCTTGCTCCGCAAGGGGCATCCATTGGAACTATCCACAATAGTCGAGCTTAAAACTCACGCGAAGACAGCGAATTTGCAGGAGAAACCATGAAAAAGGTTGCGGTTGTTACGGGTGCTACGCGAGGGATCGGCAAAGTCACTGCGCTCACGCTGGCAGCGCAAGGCTTCGCGGTCGTTGTCACCGGTCGCACGCTACGCGCGGGGCAGGGAACAGTTGGCTCGGGCGAGCCTGTTCCCGGCAGTATTGAGGAGACGGTTGCGGCAATTGAGGAGGCAGGAGGGACGGCGCTCGGAGTGAGGCTCGACTTGCTCGACCGCGCCTCGATCGACGCCGCACTCGATGCGACGATCGCGCGTTTCGGCCGGCTCGATGTATTAGTTAACAACGCCATCTACCAAGGGCCGGGCATGATGGAGCGGATCGCCGATTTCACGATGCAGCAGGCCGAGGACAATTTCGCCGGCAGCGTAATCAATCAGATCTACATCACCCGCCAGGCGATTTCGCACATGGTTCGCCAAGGCGGCGGCCGGATCGTGTTCGTAACCAGTGGCGCGGCGGTAGCGACACCGACTGCCGGCGAGGGGGTGCTCTACAGCGCGGCCAAGGCGGCGCTGAACCGCGTGCCCGGTTTCATCAATCTCGAGTACGGGTCGGAGGGCATCCTCGCTTTTCTCGTGGAGCCGCAGTTCACGTTTACCGACAGCATGGCAGCGCGCTGGGGCAGCGATGCCGTTTCCACTATCGGCGGTGGGTATCCCGCTCGCCGCCCTGAGGAAACTGCAGATGCGATCGCATGGTTGGTGACTAATCCGGAGGCGGGCCGATTTGCTAACGGCGAGATGCTCAATGCGCCCGATTTTTTCGCTATTCACGCCATTGCGCGATGATCGTACGGAGGAATTACGCCCATAAAAAAGCCCAGCGTTGAGAGCTAGGCCAACATAAAATCTTTACTCCGACACATCGAGCAATTGCGCGCGAGCACTTCTAATTTCGTCTTCTATTTCGAATGCTCTGTAGCTGCCATGACGTCTATCTCGATATATGGATTCTTCCATTAACGCCTTAATCGCCGCCAAGCTAAAACCGGCAAGCGCAGCAAAAATCCGATGAACAGACGCGTGTGCATCCATGTCAGCAGAACGTTGTCGCGCAAATAATTGAAATGCGAAACACCGCCTTCATCGGCGCGCAGATATTTGACCGGCGCCGATACGTTAATCGGTTGCACGTTACGCCAGCACAAACGCACCGCGGCTTCAGGGTCGAAATCGAAGCGACGCATCCAGTGATTTTTCTTCATCACTGCGAGTAGCGGTGCAATGGGATACACGCGAAAGCCAAACAGCGAATCGCCGATGCCCATCCCCAGCGTTTCGAGATTTGCCCACCAGTTCGACACGCGTCTGCCTTTTACGCGCAACGATGGCGCCGATGCATCGAATTGCGGCATGCCGAGCACCATCGCCTGCGGTTGGCGCTGCGATGTCTGCATGAATTCGACGATGCATTGCGCGGGATGTTGTCCATCCGAATCCATCGTCAGAACATGTGTAAAACCTTCGGCGGCGGCGCGTTCGATGCCGTGCATAACGGCTGCGCCCTTGCCGCTGTTTTGCGGCAACACGAGTACGCGTAATCCGGCGTCGTCTTCGGCCATTTTGCGCAGGCCTTCTGCGGTACCGTCGGTGCTGCCGTCGATAACCACCCACACCGGCTCCCACTGTGCGCGTGCCGAACGCACCGTTTCGTAAACACGAGCGCCGGGATTGAAACTCGGAATCAATACGAGATGAGTATTGGCGCGTTCAGGCATAGGGCCGGCGCTCCGCAAGTTGCGTTGCATCATTTGTGTTTTGCATAGGGGGTTGCAGTGTGGCGCGTTGTAACTCATCGCGCAGATAGTTTTCGATATCGGCGACAAATTCGCTGACATCGCCGGTGGGTGCCGAAAACCGTTTGCCGAGTCGAATGCGATAAATCATCGGCATATCGGGGCGACGCGATAGTGGCCACGTCTTGCCGAGAAATTCGGAATTGGTTTCGATCAATAACGTTTGCACCGGCGCACCGGCACGCTTCGCGATTAGACCGGTGCTCGGTTTGCAGATATTGACGGGCGGCGTAACCGTGCGCGTGCCTTCGGGAAAAAGCAGTAAAAAACTGCCGCGATTCAATTCGTGCACTGCCTGCTTGATCATATGCATCGGCGGATCGTTGCGAATGTAACGTGCGAGGCGCGCGCCGCTGCCGAAAAAAATACTGTCCATTAATGTCGATTTCATGATGCATGCGATATTCGGAAATTTCGAAATCACCATCACGGCATCGAGCAAACTCGGATGATTCGGTGCGAGAATCAGCCCTTCTTTTTCATCGCGTAAAGCATCGAGCTCGGATAAATCGAAACGGCACGCGCCGATGAATTCCAGTGAATGCAGATAAAACCAAAAGCCGCGCATGATCGTCCAGCGGCCGAGCTTTTCGCCGACGCGCTGCGGCAGCAATGGATAAAGCGGCACTGCAAACACGCTCCACAGCAGACACAGTACGCCGAGCGTGCCGAGGCCCACGTACAAGCGAATATATTCAGACAGGCGGAGCAGCATAATTAGGTTTCGGTTGCGTGGCCGCGATTCGATGAGGGCGGCCGATTATATGTATGTCGAAACGATCGATTATTCGTCCGCTTCAACGCGTTGCGATGATTGGCCGATTATCCATGAAATCGCGATGCCGCCGGCGACATAATGCTTGCTCGTGACCAGCGGACTATCTTTGAAAACCGCGCCGTTCAGCGAGTCGTAACGGATAAAACCGCCAACCCAATAATTGGGAAAACGTTTCGATACCGCGCTGAGCAGTTGCCAGCCGGCATAACCACCTGACGCGTTGTATGCCGGGCGAGTTGTCGTCGCGAAGCGATCGGCGACCGAATAAAAATACTCGTGCTGACGCTTGCTGCCGTAAATCGGTCCGACGAGAAGGCCGACATTCCAACCGTGCAAACCGCCCGGATTGATCACATCGAAATTCAAGCGCGGTGTGAATTGCCAACCGACCGACTGCGGATCTGCTTCGACGGTAAACGCGTAGCGTGCCGGTAAACGCAAATCGAGCGAACGTTGTCGATCGTCGGAGCGCCACAACGTGAGATCGAGCGATGGTCCGATCTCGACCGTCGGTTTTAAATCGGGCATACCGTTGCGTGCGTCGATGTGATCGCTATCGATCGGAATCGATGCGCTGGTGCTGACATTCAGATTGATGCGATCGGTGTCGAAGAAAATTCCACGAATGCCATTGCGATCAGCCTTGAATATCTCGCCGCGATAAATGAAATACGGAGTGGGTAAGATTAAAGAGCGTTGTTCGTCGGAGCCGCGATAAGCGGGAAAGCTGACACCGCCTATACCGATACCCGCTTCCCACAACGGTTTTTGCTCGGCAATGACAGGTTGCGTCATCAGTAATGCGAAAAAAGTTGCGACACTCCAGCGCATCATGCGCGCGACAACTCGGTATCGATGCCGGCGCTCGCTTCGACTTCAACCAGCAAATCGGTGCGGCAGATATCGGCCTGCAAATAAATTGCACGCGGCACGGCGCCGAGCCATCGTTCGATTTCTGCTTTGATCGCATCGTTATCGCTGGCGTTGCGCACGTAGACTTTATACGTGAAATCCGCGCGCGCGAATTGTCGCCGCTGAGTGGATTCGTTAGCTGCGTCGATCAGGCTATCGATATTCGCCAGTAGCTCGCGCGTCTGCGCGGCGACATCGTCAGCATGCAATGTGCGATGACCGACAATGCTGGCGGTGCCGGAAATAAATAATAAATCGGTGCCGGCGCAATCGATCAAATTCGCGCGCGAGAAAATCGGGCTGCGCGGACCGTATGCGGAGGGGTAGTGATAAGCGGCGGTTTGACGCGGATTTTCAATGGCGACGGGTACGCTGCGACCGGCAATAAAATAGATTCCGAGTTCACCGCTTTCCGTGCCTACCGCACTGGCTGCCGGAACATTGCCGGCTGTTGCGCGTCCGCTGGCTTCGAACGCGATCTGACGATCGATATTGAATTGACGATAGCGCTCAAGCCCGTGTTCGACCGTATTAATTTGCGGAATGAAATTCCACACGCGCCACAACTGCGGAAATTGCAGGCGATCGAGCAGCGCGAAAATTTCCTGATAGGCCGTGCGCGTCGCCCGTTGCAGTGCGCTGTGTTCGGCATCGGTTGGAAATTGTGTTTCATCGAGCGAGATATAGCCGAATAACACTTCATCGCAATAACGATAATGCAGCGCACCCGCGTTGCCCGCCCGCAACGGCGAAGAGCAATACCAATTTTCATGCGCGACCTTTGCATCGAGGCAGGACATCGTGACAAGCAGATTCTGCATCGGCTCGGTCGATGTGGCGTAGGTCACACTACCGAGCGAGTCAGCGTCGAGCGCAGCCGGCGGTGAACTCGAATCAGTCAATAAATAACGAAGTTTTAGCATTGACGAAGTTTTAGTATTGAATTGAATAGGGGGCTATAAAGGAGGTTTGGACTGTACTGATTCGCCTGCAGCCATGTCAATTATTGCTGGCCGATGCTCAAGGCTAGCCCATGCGCGCTTGGACGTGGGTCGCATCTGTAATAGAATTCGGCTCGAAAAATTCTAACGCGCTTATGGTTGCCCCATGTCGGAAATTAAAAAATCAGAAATCCCCGTTACCCCCGAATTACTGCGAGAACTCGCCGAGATGACCGTATCCACGCTCAATCTCGAAATCGCACCAGCGGATATTTTGCCGGATGAGCCGTTATACGGCGAAGGGCTGGGTCTCGATTCCATCGATATTCTCGAAATCGCCCTCGTCGTTTCGAAAAAATTCGGTGTACAGATCAAGGCCGACAGTGACGACAACGTACAAATTTTTGCGTCGCTGCGCAGCCTTGCCCAGCATATTGCCGCCCATCGCAGCAAATAATCGATATCACCCGGCACGGAACGACACAAGTCGAAGCGAAATCAATCGTTAAGGCTTCACATCCGATTTCAGAATTTTCTCGATAATAATTTGGAGCCGCCATGGAAGAGAAGCATTCAGTCGCAGCGCATTCGATCGCACCCAATATCACCGCTCCGCATGTTCCGCTCACCGAATACTATGCCGATGAGTCGAAGCGAGCCGATTTCATCCGTGAAATGTTCGACAGCACCGCCGA
>CBFHCK010000033.1:0-12797 GCA_965653955.1 uncultured Spongiibacteraceae bacterium | reverse complement strand
ATCACGCAACTGCAACGCTAATAAATCGAGCGGCACGCTTTGCGCGTTCTGCAGAGAAAACAGCAAACCGAAAATCAGCACCAATAACAGCAACAACGCTATCAGCGCGCGAGTCAGCCAACGCATTGATCACCTCATTCGGAAGTTTTAACAAAAAAAAACGGCATGATCGATGATCATACCGTTTCTTAGTCCGGATTCACCGCAGCACTCAATGATGATCCTGAATGCTAAGGTTTACCCGCTCACGCATTTCCTTACCCGGCTTGAAATGCGGTACGTATTTACCCGCAAGTTCTACCGTATCGCCGGTCTTGGGATTACGCCCCTGACGCGGCTCGCGATAGTGCAATGAAAAACTGCCGAAACCGCGGATTTCGATTCGCTCGCCCGTCGCCAAGGTTTGCGACATGTGCTCAAGGATCGCCTTAACCGCAAGCTCGATATCCTTGATAGACAATTGCGGCTGCTTGGCGGCAATACGTTCGATCAATTCGGATTTAGTCATTTCGTTCCCCTGCCCTTTTTTTGCCAGCAGCAGAGTCACTGCATCGGCGAACTGGAATAGCTAAGCAGCTCGCCGACGCGTTATGACTTACTCCTGGTTTTGCATTTGCGCTTTAATCAAATCACCGATCGTCGCGGGAGCCGATTGTTCGGTTTCCTGCTCACGGTGCGCACGCACCGCTTCTTTTTCGTCATCGATGTCCTTGGCTTTGACGGACAGAGCGATCACACGATTTTTACGATCAACACTGATGATTTTGACTTCGATGCTATCGCCAACTTTCAGCGCATTGCGTGCATCTTCTACTTTATCGCGGCTGATTTCGGAGGCCTTCAACGTACCCTCGATTTCAGGCGCCAGTGTAATGATAGCAGCTTTGGCATCGACTTCTTTGATGACGCCATTCACGATCGAGCCTTTGTCGTTAGTGCCGACATAGCTGGTGAACGGATCCTGCTCGAGTTGCTTGATACCCAGCGAAATACGCTCGCGCTCTGGATCGATCGACAGAATAACGGTTTCGATCTCATCGCCTTTCTTGAATTTACGCACGGCTTCTTCGCCAGCTTCGTTCCAAGAAATATCGGACAAATGAACGAGACCATCGATGTTGCCATCGAGACCGATGAAGATACCGAAGTCGGTGATCGACTTGATGCCGCCGGAAATCTTATCGCCTTTGCTGAAGCGGCGACCGAATGCATCCCACGGATTTTCCTGGCACTGTTTGATGCCGAGGGAAATACGACGACGTTCTTCATCGATATCGAGAACCATCACATCGACTTCATCGCCCACTTGAACAACTTTGGACGGATGAATGTTCTTGTTGGTCCAATCCATTTCGGACACGTGCACCAAACCTTCAACGCCTTCTTCGAGCTCAGCGAAGCAGCCGTAGTCGGTGAGATTGGTGACTTTCGCGCGAACGCGAGTGCCTTCCGGATAGCGACGGGTGATTTCGACCCACGGATCGGCGCCGAGTTGTTTCAGGCCGAGCGATACGCGGTTGCGCTCGCGATCGAACTTGAGAATCTTGACGTCGATTTCATCGCCAACATTGACGATTTCGCTCGGATGCTTGATGCGCTTCCACGCCATATCGGTAATGTGCAACAGACCATCGACGCCACCGAGATCGACGAATGCGCCGTAGTCGGTGAGGTTCTTGACGATACCTTTAACTGCCATGCCTTCCTGCAACGCGCCGAGCAGTTGCTCGCGCTCTGCACTGTTCGCTTGCTCAAGCACCGCGCGACGCGAAACGACAACGTTGTTGCGTTTCTGATCGAGCTTGATGACTTTGAATTCGAGTTCTTTGCCTTCCAGATGCAGCGTATCGCGCACCGGACGCACATCGACCAACGAACCCGGCAGGAACGCACGGATGGTGTTGATGTCGACGGTGAAACCACCTTTGACCTTGCCGTTGATAACACCTTTGACCACGGCTTCTTGTTCGCAGGCTTTTTCCAGATCTTTCCAGGCTTCGGCGCGCTTTGCTTTTTCGCGTGACAGGCGGGTTTCGCCCCAACCATCTTCGACTGCTTCCAGCGCGACTTGAACTTCGTCGCCGATTTCCAGCTTCAGTTCGCCTTTTTCATTTTCGAACTGGCTGCGCGGAATAACGCCTTCGGATTTCAGACCGGCATGAACGGTAACCCAGTCATCATCAATGTCGATTACTACACCGGTAACGATCGAACCGGGATGCATATCGATGGTTTTTAAACTTTCTTCAAATAACTCAGCAAAGCTTTCGCTCATAACACTCACCTAGAAATGGAACATTACTGTTCCTCCCACACGACCAGCTCATGTGGGTCTGATTGATTAACCGATCGGCTGCGACAGCTGGTTTTTCGAAGTCGATCAGATCAGATTACGTTCTCGCAGTAATTCCAGCGAATGCTGGAACACCTGCTCGATCACCAGCGCGGTGCTATCGATAATGACGGCATCAAGCGCTGGCTTCAGCGGAGCCACCGCGCGTTCGCTATCGCGTTGATCGCGCAGGCGGATGTCCTCTAAAAGGGCCGCGAGGTTAACACTTTCACCTTTATCGATCAACTGCTTATAGCGGCGTTGCGCACGCTCTTCGGCGGAGGCAGTGAGGAAGATTTTCAACGGTGCATTGACGAATACCGTGGTCCCCATATCGCGCCCATCGGCGACCAATCCGGGCTTGCGCGCGAAGGCACGCTGACGCGCCAACAACGCCGCTCGCACGGCAGGAAACACCGCCACGCGCGACGCGTAATAACCAGATTGCTCGCTGCGCACCGCCGAACTGATATCGCGACCGTCGAGCAACACAGCGGTTGGCTCACCGTGCTGACCAGGCGCGAATTCAATTTTTAAGTGCTTGGCTACCGCAGCCAACGCCGACTCATCATCGAGATCGATACCTTTCTCGACCGCGACAATACCGACAATGCGGTACAACGCGCCGCTATCGAGCAAATGCCAATTGAGATGTCGCGCGAGCATCTGCGCGAGCGTGCCCTTTCCCGAGCCGCTCGGGCCATCGATCGTCAGGATCGGAACAGAGCGCGGCATCAGCGCTGCACCTCGATTTGCATGCCGACGTGCTGCGCGAGCTCGACGAAATTCGGAAACGAAGTTGCTACGTTATCGCAATCTTCGACTCGAATCGGCGCGCTCGCGCGCAGCGAAGCGATCGCGAACGACATGGCGATGCGATGATCGTGATGACTATTAATAGAGCCTCCCTGCAGCTGACCGCCAGTGATGACAGCGCCATCAGGCGTCGGCTGCGCATCGATACCCAGCGTACATAGACCATCGACCATCACCTGAATCCGATCGCTTTCCTTAACACGCAATTCCTCGGCGCCACGCAATACGGTTTTCCCTTGCGCGCACGCGGCTGCAATAAAAAGCGCCGGGAATTCATCGATCGCCAGCGGCACCTGATCTTCGGGAATGTCGATACCCTGCAGCGGTGCGTAACGCACGCGAATATCGGCGACCGGCTCGCCGCCAACTTCTCGCTCGTTCGAAACGGTCAGATTCGCGCCCATCAGTTTGAGAATATTAATTACGCCAATTCGGGTCGGATTAATGCCCACATGTGTCAGCGTGATATCCGACTCTGGAGTAATCGCCGCAGCAACCATAAAGAAGGTGGCAGAAGAAATATCCGCCGGCACATCGATCGCGGTTGCACGTAATTTTCCGCCGCTTCTGATGGCGACCGTTGCATTGCCGCGACGTTCGACCGGATAACCGAAACCGCCAAGCATGCGCTCGGTGTGATCGCGGGTCGGCGCCGGTTCGGTCACCGAGGTTTCACCTTCGGCATAGAGTCCAGCGAGCAGCAGACAGGATTTCACCTGCGCACTGGCCATCGGCAGATCGTAATGAATTCCCTTCAGCTTGCCCTGCCCTTTAATTGTCATCGGAGGACGGCCGCCCTCCTGAGTCTCGACAGTGGCTCCCATCAAACGCAGCGGTTTCGCGACACGCTCCATCGGACGTTTCGACAGCGATACATCGCCGATCAACGTCGCGGCAAAACTCTGTCCGGCAATAAGACCGGATAGCAGTCGCATCGATGTGCCCGAATTGCCCATATCCAACGGACCTTGCGGTGCTTTCAATCCATGCAACCCGACGCCGTGCACGCGCACATTGCCATTCGCGGGACCCTCGATCTCGACACCCATCGCGCGGAATGCATTGAGCGTCGACAGCGCATCTTCGCCTTCGAGAAAGCCGGTAATTTCGGTGACGCCTTCGGCAATCGCACCGAGCATGATCGAGCGATGCGAAATCGATTTATCGCCCGGTACACGAATAGTGCCGCGCACCTGTCCGCCAGGCTGCAATAGAAAATCCACAGAATTACCTCAAAATGAAAACTATTCGTCGCTGATATTTGATGCGCGCCGCTTCAATTGCTCGGCGAATTGATCGCGGGATTCTTTTGCGCGCGAAAAGGCGGCCATTATCGATGCGCTATCCGAGCGGTCAATAGCAGCGCGGATCGTCGCCAAATGCGCATCGAATACATCGAGCGCAGCAAGCAACGCCGGCCGATTCGCCAGCGTTATGTCATGCCACATTTTCGGATCGCTGCCGGCGATACGCGTGAAATCGCGAAATCCACCTGCGGCATAACGGAAAATTTCGCGCTGCGCCGGCTCACCTGCCAGCGCATCGACCAGCGTAAACGCGAGCACATGCGGCAGATGACTGGTCGCGGCAAGAATCGCATCGTGATCATCGACGCTCATCTGTGATACATCGGCCCCGGCCACACGCCACATGCGCTCGATCGTCTCTAACGCCTGTGCTGAGGTGCGCTCGGTGGGCGTCACAATAACGCGATGATCGACGAACAAATCCGCGTTCGCCGCCGCGACGCCGCTTTTCTCCGAACCCGCGATCGGATGCGCGAGCACCAGATTCGGCGGCGCTGCGCCAAATACCCGCTCTGCGCATCGCAGCAAATTGCCCTTCACGGAAGCGACATCGGTAACGATGGTATTTGCGCCCAGCAGCGGCGCGAGATTTTCCAATGTCGTTTCGGCGATCAACGTCGGCGTGGCGATGACAACAATATCGGCATCGCGCACGGCGTCAGCAAGGTCGAGCGTGTAGCGATCGATGACGCCCAGCTGAACTCCAGCTTGCAACGAGGCTTCTCGGTGCCCCCACCCGACCACTTCGCGCACGGCATTTTTTCGCCTCAATGCTTTTGCGAGCGAGCCGCCGATCAACCCGAGACCGAGAATCGTCAGACGGCCAAAGTCGTCCGCCATGGCCTACAGCACCTTTGCCAATGCTGTCAGAAACTTTGCGTTCTCGTCGGGCAGGCCAATTGAGACGCGCAGATGTTTCGGCATTTGATACGGCGCAAGCGGACGCACGATGACGCCCTTCTGCAACAATTTTTGATAAATCGGCAAGGCGTCGCCCGGCATTTCAACCGTAATAAAATTGCCGACCGAGGGAATGAAATTTAATCCAGCTTTATTTAATCCATTGACGATTTGGCGCATGCCTCGCGAATTATTTTCACGCGAGCGCACCAGATAAGTATCGTCGCTGAGTACAGCGGTTGCCGCAGCCAACGCGAGCGAATTGACATTGAACGGTGCGCGCACGCGATTTAATAAATCGGCGATTTGCGAATTCGATACCGCATAACCGACGCGCAACGCTGCCAGCCCATACGCTTTCGAAAACGTGCGCGTAACGATCAAGTTGGGAAATTCGGCGAGCAATTCGAGTCCGTTCGGAAATTCCGCTTCCTCGACATATTCGGTGTAAGCCTCGTCGAGCACTACCACAACATGTGAAGGTACACGTCGCAGGAAATTCGTGATTTCGGTTTTTGCTAACCATGTACCGGTGGGATTGTTGGGATTTGCGATGAACACCACGCGGGTATCGTCCGCAATCGCAGCGGCCATGGCATCGAGATCGTGACCCCAGTTTTTTGCCGGTGTGACAATTGCGCGCGCGCCACAGGCTTGTGTCGCTATCGGATAAACCACGAAACCGTATTGCGAAAATACCGATGAGGTATTTGGATTCAGAAAAACGCGCGCAATTAAATCGAGCACATCGTTCGACCCGCAACCAAGCGTTAGCTGACTCATTTGCAGATCGAATTTATCCGCAATCGCACGCTTTAACGCAAAACCATTCGCATCCGGATACAACGTAATTTCACGCGCCGCTTTTGCGCAAGCGTCGAGCACGGCATGCGATGGGCCGAGCGGATTTTCGTTACTGGCGAGCTTCACGATATCGCTGAGCCCCAGCTCGCGCTGTAACTCCTCGATCGGCTTGCCCGCTTGATAGGGGCTCAACCGTTGAATTCCTGCGTTGGCGAGCGCCAAGAAATCGCAACTCAAAATTCATTCTCCGAAATGTTTGCTCCTTTCTTCCTATCTGAGGAAAGGAAATCAGATAACTGCGCGCCCATATCACCGCTGGCTCTATATCACCGCTCGCGGATAGGACCCCAGCAGCTTCAGCATCACCGATTTCTCTTCAAGCTCGGCGAGAATTTTGCTGATTTTGTCATCGTGCCGATGACCTTCGAATTCGATGAAAAACAAATACGCCCAATTTTCAGTGCGCGATGGGCGGGTATCGATCCGCGTCAGCATGATGTCTTCGCGATCGAACGGTTCTAACAATCTGAATAAAGCGCCCGGCTTGTTGTGCATCGACACAATCACCGAGGTTTTGTCGCTGCCGCTGGCAGGCACATCTTCCCGCGCCACGATTAAAAAACGTGTCGTATTGTTCGCGTAGTCTTCGATATTTTCTGCGAGCTTGAGCAAGCCGTATTGCTCCGCGGCGAGATCGCCCGCAACAGCGGCTATGCCGTCGTTCTCTGCCGCCAAGCGCGCGGCTTCTGCGTTATTGCTAACCGGCTCGATCGCAACATGCGCCCAATTGCTGTCGAGCCAATTGCGCGCTTGCGCGAGCGCCTGCGGATGCGCACAGATTTTTTTTACCGACTTCGCGTCAGTGCGACCGTTGGCAAGCAAATGCAAATTGATCCGCAGTTCGACTTCGCCACAAATTTTCAGTGGCGAATTAATAAAATTATCGAGCGTGTGATTGACCATGCCCTCGGTCGAGTTTTCAACCGGCACCACGCCGTATTGACACTGGCCCGACTCAACTTGCGCGAATACCGTGGCGATACTCGACTGCGGTAATGCAATCACCGAATGGCCGAAATGTTTCAGCGCAGCGGCATTAGTGAAGCTGCCAGCCGGACCGAAATAGGCGACTTCAATCGGCTTTTCCAGTGCGAGGCATGCCGACATGATTTCACGGAAAATATGTGCGACAGCTTTCGAATCGAGCGGCCCTTTGTTGCGCTCCATGACTCGACGCAACACCTGAGCTTCGCGCTCGGGCCGATAAAACATCACCTGCGAAGGATCGGCTTTGCCGTTTTGCTGTTCGAACTCGTGAAGTTTTACTTCGGCAACTTTTTGCGCATGCAATGCACGCTGCGTCAGTAATTCCTGAATCTGCGCATCAACCGAATCGATTTGCTGACGCAGCTTGTCGAGTTCCGGATTGCTCATATCAACCGTTCTGCCGCGCGAAATCTTTCATGTACGCGATCAATGCATCGACCGCCGCCTCGGGCACCGCGTTATAGATGCTCGCGCGCATGCCGCCAACCGAGCGATGGCCCGCCAGATTGAGCAGACCGGCTTCGTTCGCGCCGGCAAGAAATGGTTTATCGAATTTTTCATCGGCCAGCACGAAGGGCACGTTCATTGTCGAGCGGCTTTGGACTTCAACGGGGTTGCGATAAAAACCGCTATCGTCGATGTAGGAGTACAGTTTTTCCGCTTTCCGGCGATTAATTTTTTCCATCCCGGCGAGGCCGCCCAGATCTTTCAGCCATTGAAAAACGAGACCGGCGAGATACCACGCAAATGTCGGTGGCGTGTTGTACATCGAATCGTTTTCCGCGGCGATTTTGTAATCGAGCATGGTTGGGCAAATCGATTGGGCTTTGCCGAGCAGATCTTTACGCACAACAACGATGGTCAAACCAGCCGGGCCGATATTTTTTTGCGCACCGGCGTAAATCAAACCGTAATCGCTGACATTGATCGGGCGCGACAAAATGGTCGACGACATATCGACGACCAGCGGCGCTTTGACTTTCGGCGTCCAGAAAAACTCCAGACCTCCGATCGTTTCGTTCGGGGTGTAATGCAAATAAGCGGCGTTATCGCTGAGCTTCCACGTGTCGAATGCAGGGATCGTCGAAAAATTCGTCGCCTCGCTGCTTGCGACGACATTCACTTTGCCATAGCGCTTGGCTTCCTTAATTGCCTTGGTTGACCATTGCCCGGTATTGACGTAATCCGCGACTTCATTCGACCCGAGCAGATTCAACGGAATCGATGCGAATTGCTGGCTCGCGCCACCTTGCAAAAACAGCACGGCGTAATCGTCGGAAATATTCAGCAGATCGCGAAAGTCTTTTTCAGCGGTTGCCGCGATTTCAACGAATTCCTTCGAGCGATGGCTCATTTCCATTACCGACAGGCCCTTGCCGTGCCAATCGGATAATTCAGCCTTGGCCCGCTCCAGCACAGTCTCAGGAAGCGCAGCAGGACCAGCACAAAAATTGTATTTACGCGTCATGGCTTTAACACCTAAACAAAACTGTTAGAAATTACTCTTCGGTAGCGTCTGCTTCGACGAGAGGTTCTTCCGGTTCGGCAACACGTTCGATGCCAACCAGTTTCTCGCCTTCTTTCAAGCGAATAATCCGCACACCTTGTGTATTGCGGCTCAGTTCGGAAATCTCGGTGGTGCGCGTGCGGACGAGTGTGCCCTGATCGGAAATCAGCATCAGTTCGTCGCCTTCAAATACTTGCACAGCGCCCGCGAGACCGCCGTTACGCTCGCTGATCTGCATCGCGATCACACCCATCGTGCCACGGCCTTTGGTGGGAAAATCGCTCGCGTCGGTGCGTTTGCCGTAACCGTTTTCGCTGACCGTCAAGACCTTGCCGCCCTCTTGCGGAATGATCAGCGAAATCAATTTCTGGCCGTCGGCGAGACGGATACCGCGCACACCGCGTGCCGTGCGACCCATCGCGCGCACTTCGTCTTCGCGGAAACGCACCGCTTTGTTCGCGCTGCTGAATAACATCACTTCGCGATTGCCATCGGTGATTGCAGTGCCGATCAGCACATCGCCTTCGTCGAGTTCGAGCGCCCGCAAACCGACGCTGCGCTGGCGCGAGAATTCGGTGAGCGGTGTTTTTTTCACGGTGCCGTTTGCGGTCGCCATGAAGATGAAATGATCGGCGAGATATTCGCGTACCGGCAAAATCGATGTGACGCGCTCGCCTTCATCGAGCGACAGCAGATTCACCATCGGACGCCCGCGCGAACCGCGCCCCGCCACCGGAATTTGATACACCTTGAGCCAATACACTTTGCCCAAATTGGTGAAGCACAAAATTGTGTCGTGGGAGCTGGTAATCAGCAGATGCTCGACGAAATCCTCGTCCTTCACCGCAGTCGCCGATTTGCCCATGCCGCCACGGCGCTGCGCCTGATAGTCGCCAAGCGGCTGCGTTTTCGCATAACCGCCGTGCGAAATGGTGACAACGCGATCTTCTTCGGCAATCAGATCCTCGATCGACAGGTCGAGCTGGGAGGTGGTGATTTCGCTGCGGCGGTCGTCACCGTATTCGGCAACTACTTGTTCGAGTTCGCCGCGAATGACCGCTTTCAATTTTTCCGGATCGGCAAGAATGCTCAGGTATTCGGCAATTTCCAGCAGCTTTTCCTGATATTCCTCGATCAGTTTTTCGTGTTCGAGGCCGGTCAGCTTTTGCAAACGCAGATCGAGAATCGCCTGCACTTGATCGGGCGATAAGTAATACGCACCGCCGTGCATGCCCATCTCGGCAGGAAGGCCATCGGGACGACACGCATCGGCGCCAGCGCGCTCGAGCATGCCCGACACATCGCCAGGCGACCACGGTTCGGCGAGCAGTTTTTCGCGCGCTTCCTGCGTCGTCGCCGACGCTTTGATCAGCTCGATGACCGGATCGATATTTGCAATCGCAATCGCGAGGCCTTCGAGAATATGGCCGCGCTCGCGCGCTTTGCGCAACAAGTAAACCGTTCTGCGCGTCACCACTTCGCGGCGATGACGCACGAAGGCTTCGAGCATGTCTTTCAGATTCAGCAGTTTCGGCTGGCGATCGACCAGCGCGACCATGTTGATGCCGAACACGCTTTCCATCTGCGTCTGCGCGTACAGATTGTTGAGCACCACTTCGCCCATTTCACCGCGCTTGATTTCGATGACGACGCGCAAACCATCCTTATCGGATTCGTCGCGCAATTCGGAAATGCCTTCGAGCTTTTTCTCTTTCACCAGCTCGGCGATTTTTTCGATCAGCCGCGCCTTGTTTACCTGATACGGCAGCTCGCTGACGATGATGGTTTCGCGATGCGTTTTTTCATCGGTTTCGACCACCGCGCGAGCGCGCACATAAATGCGACCGCGACCGGTGCGATAGGCTTCGACGATGCCGGCACGGCCATTGATGATTGCCGCAGTCGGAAAATCGGGACCGGGAATGAATGTCATCAGCTCGTCGATGCTGATATCCGGGTTATCGATCAGCGCCAGACATCCGAGCACCACTTCGCGCAAATTGTGCGGCGGGATATTCGTCGCCATGCCCACCGCGATACCGGTCGATCCATTGATCAACAGGTTCGGTATTTTCGTCGGCATGACTTCCGGAATTTTTTCGGTGCCGTCGTAGTTCGGCACCCAATCGACCGTTTCTTTATCGAGATCGGCGAGCAATTCGTGGGAGATTTTGCGCATCCGGATTTCGGTGTATCGCATCGCCGCGGCGAAATCGCCATCGATCGAACCGAAGTTCCCCTGTCCGTCGACCAGCATGTAACGCAGCGAGAACGGCTGCGCCATGCGAACGATGGTGTCGTACACCGCCGAATCGCCGTGCGGGTGATATTTACCGATCACGTCGCCGACGATACGCGCCGATTTTTTGTACGCCTTGTTCCAGTCATTGCTCAGCTCGCTCATCGCGTACAGCACACGGCGGTGCACCGGCTTCAAGCCATCGCGCACATCCGGCAACGCGCGACCGACGATGACGCTCATCGCATAGTCGAGGTAGGACTGTTTCAGTTCGTCTTCGATATTGACCGGCAGGATTTCTTTAGCGATTTCACCCATGGGTACGGCAATTCCTTGTTATCGGTTCGAAGCCGGAGGCGGCTGCAATGCGCGTTGTCGACGCCGCGATGGGCGCGTCAGAAAGCGCGGAATCGTACCATAAATCAATGCTCTACCGACAGCTTAAATCCCGCCTCTGCACATGTTTGCGGGTATACTGCCGGCTCGTTTAAATCAGCGGAAATCAGCCTTGTCGACCCCATCGCTGCCGGCTCGCGCCGATACCATTCTATTCGCGCACTGGATCGTTCCAATCACGCCGAGCAATCTTGTGCTCGAACACCACGCCCTGGTGATCGCGGACAATCGCATCGCGGCGCTGTTGCCTGAAGCACAGGCGCGGCAGATTCCATGCGAGCATTGTGTCGAACTCGGCGATTCGGTGCTGATGCCAGGATTGGTCAACGCGCACGGTCACGCCGCCATGACACTGCTGCGCGGCTATGTCGATGACGCACCGCTGCACGAATGGCTGAACGATCATATCTGGCCGATCGAAGGCCGCTTCGTCAGCGAAGAGTTCGTGCGCGATGGCACCACGCTCGCTATCGCCGAAATGCTACGCAGTGGCACCACCTGCTTCAGCGATATGTATTTCTTCCCCGACATCGTTGCCCAGATAGCCCATGAGGTGGGCATGCGGGCGCAAATCCACCTTCCGGTAATCGGCTTTCCTACTGCGTGGGCACGTGATGCAGACGACTACATTCACAAAGGCCTGATCGTCCGTGACGATTTCAAACATCACGATTTGATCAGCATCGGCTTTGGTCCGCACGCCACTTACACACTCGACGATGCGCCATTAAAGCGAATCGTCACGCTTGCCGCAGAACTCGACTGCGCCATTCAAATTCATGTGCACGAAACGCAGCACGAGGTCGACGACGCGCTCGCGTCATCGGGCGAACGTCCACTCGCGCGATTGCAGCGCCTTGGGCTGCTCGGCCCACGGACACAATGCGTGCATGCGACCGCGCTGAATGACGACGATATCGAATTGCTTGCACGCAATAACTGCCATGTCGTGCATTGCCCCGAATCGAATCTGAAACTCGCCAGCGGCTTCTGCCCGGTCCAAAAACTGCTGAATACCGGTATCAATGTCGCGCTGGGTAGCGACGGCGCCGCCAGCAATAACGATCTCGATTTATTTGCCGAAATGCGCATCGCCGCGCTGCTGGCAAAAGCCATCGCCAACGATGCCACAGCGCTGCCTGCGCACGCTGCATTGCAAATGGCGACGATCAACGGCGCGAAAGCGCTCGGACTCGACCATTGCATCGGCACGCTGGAGCCCGGCAAATTCGCCGATGTCATCGCAATCGATTTCAGCTCGATCGAAAATCAACCGCTGTTCAATCCGATTTCGCAGCTTGCGTATACCAATACCGGTGCACGCGTTACGCACAGCTGGGTTCACGGCAAACTGATGCTGGAAAATCGCCAGCCAACGACGATCAATCTCGATGATTTAAAAACGCGCGTGCTGCATTGGCAGCAAAAAATCGCGCGCTGAAAACGGAG
>CBFHCK010000032.1:0-12891 GCA_965653955.1 uncultured Spongiibacteraceae bacterium | reverse complement strand
CGCGACATCGTCGTCGGCAAAGGGCAGGTTCGCTGCATTTTCAAAGTGCTGTTTGCGATTGCCGCTGTAAGCCCACAGGCAGATGCCGATGAAGGCGATCATCACGGCGAGGGTGGCGAGGCCACGTACAACATTGATATCCATGGTCCGCTCCTTAGCGTGTTGTCTTGATGATGGTGCCGAGCTGCTGCAGATACGCGATCAGCGCATCCGCTTCGGAGCGCCCGACCACGGCGGCTTTCGCGCCGTCGATATCGGCATCGGTGTAGGGCACACCGAGGGTGCGCATCGCACGCAATTTCGTGGCGGTGTCGTCGCCTTTCAGTTCGTTATCGAACAGCCAGGGATACGACGGCATGATCGATTCGGGAACCACATCGCGTGGGTTGAATAGATGTGCGCGCTGCCATTCCTCGGAATAGCGGCCGCCGACGCGGGCGAGATCCGGGCCGGTACGTTTCGAACCCCACAGGAACGGATGCTCCCAGACCGATTCGCCAGCGACCGAGTAATGACCATACCGTTCGACTTCGGCACGCAGCGGGCGAATCATCTGCGTATGACAGACATGGCAGCCTTCGCGGATGTAGACGTCGCGTCCTTCCAGTTCGAGCGCGGTCAGCGGTTTCATGCCTTCGACCGGTTGTGTGGTTTCCTTCTGAAAGAACAGCGGCACGATTTCAACCAGACCACCGAAGCTGATCGCGATAACGATCAGCACCACCATCAGGCCAATGCGCTTTTCAACAATATCGTGGTTCATCGAGCGAATTCCTTAGGCGAGCTGCGCAACAGCGAGCGATTCGGTTTCAGTGCTGCGCGCGGTGCGCCAGGTGTTGTAGGCCATCAGAAACATGCCAAACAGGAACATGCCGCCGCCGATCAGCCGTACCAGATAACCCGGATGGCTGGCTGCGACCGATTGAACGAAGCTGTAGGTCAACGTGCCGTCGGCGTTATAGGCACGCCACATCAAGCCCTGCATGATCCCGTTCACCCACAGCGAGGCGATATACAGAACGGTGCCGATCGTCGAGAGCCAGAAGTGCGTGTTGATCAATTTGATGCTGTACATCTGCGTGCGGCCGAACATGATGGGCAGCAGGTGATACATCGCGCCGATCGATACCATCGCGACCCAGCCGAGCGCGCCGGAATGAACATGGCCGATGGTCCAGTCGGTGTTGTGCGAGAGGGCATTGACGGTTTTGATCGACATCATCGGACCTTCGAAGGTCGACATGCCGTAGAAAGACAGAGAGACAACGAGGAAGCGCAGAATCGGATCGTCGCGCAATTTATGCCACGCGCCCGAGAGCGTCATCATGCCGTTGATCATGCCGCCCCAGCTCGGCGCAAGCAGAATCAGCGACATCGCCATGCCGAGGCTCTGCGCCCAATCCGGCAGCGCGGAATAATGCAAATGGTGCGGACCGGCCCAGATATAAATCGCGATCAGTGCCCAGAAATGCACGATCGATAAACGATACGAATACACCGGGCGCTCGGCCTGTTTCGGCACGAAGTAATACATGATGCCGAGGAAGCCGGCAGTCAGAAAAAAGCCGACCGCGTTATGGCCGTACCACCACTGAATCATCGCATCCATCGCACCGCCGTACGCCGAATACGATTTGGTCAGACTGATTGGTACCGCGGCGCTATTGACGATATGCAGGATCGCGACGGTGATAATGAAAGAGGCGAAAAACCAGTTCGCGACATAAATATGGCTGGTTTTGCGAATAGCCACGGTGCCGAGAAAGACATACGCATACGCGACCCACACGACCGCGATCAGAATATCGATCGGCCATTCGAGCTCGGCGTATTCTTTCGCGCTGGTGTAACCGAGCGGCAATGACACGGCGGCGAGCACGATGACTAATTGCCAGCCCCAAAACACGAATGCGGCGGCGGCATCCGAAATCAATTTGGTCTGGCCGGTGCGCTGTACAACGTAGAGCGATGTCGCCATCAGCGCGCAGCCGCCGAATGCGAAAATCACGGCGTTGGTATGCAGCGGACGCAACCGGCCGAAACTCAGCCAGGCGATATCTAAATTGAGTTGCGGCCACACCAATTGCGCGGCGATAAATACGCCGACCGCCATGCCGACAATTCCCCAGACGACAGTCATGATCGCGAATTGACGCACGACCTTGTAGTTGTAAATCGGTTGCTCGGACAGCGTTGCAGCGTGGTTCATTGTGTTATTTCCGCGAAAAAAGGATGCGTCGAATTGCGGCCAATGCATGGCATTTGCGCGTATTCATTACAGCAGCGGTACGGGGACTGCTCTATGAGCTAAATCAAGCTAAATGCAGATAGCGGATTGAGCGGAGCCGAAAATTCCAATCGCGCGGAATGCGCATCAGAAATAAGGTAGAAGGGGAAAGCGAAAAACCGAGGTGTAGTACGTACAAGTACTAGCAGTAGCACGTAAATGTACTGACCGATAACGTGAGCCGGCGACTAGCCGCCGGCGAGTTTGACTTTATAACCGCGCGTCTCCAGTTCGATTTTTAACTGGTCGCGATGATCGCCTTGAATTTCGATTGCACCGTTTTTGATTGAACCGCCGCTGCCGCATCGCTGCTTCAATAATTTAGCGAGCTGCTGCAATTCGTTGTCTGCGAGCGCGAGCCCTGAAATCACTGTCACTGTTTTTCCGCCGCGTCCCTGTATTTGTCGCTGTAGTCTTACCGAGCCGTCGGCGAACACATTGCTTGCTGCCGCTTTATTCCTAATCACCGTTTTGCATTGGCATTGCGCGACTTGTTGGTGACAATCGGGACAAAGCCGCCCTTTATCCGTGCTGTAAACAAGACTCATAATATCCCCCTCCAAATGCCGTCATTATAATGGCGCACGGTACGCAAGCCATTTTTAAGCGCGCGGCAAATATGAGACCTGAGTGAGCACAACGAAATGGACGAACAGACACAATTGGCTCAACAGCAGGAATTGAGCGCGATGCAGACGGCGTGGCGCGAAGTGAAAGCGCAATTGGTGGAGCTGCAAACTCAATTGGCTTTTCAGGAAGACGCGTTGCAGGCGCTCGATAATGTTGTCACCGAGCAACAACAGCGCATCGATCAGTTGACGCTCATCAATTCTCGCCTCGAACAGCAGCTTGGCGAATTGGAGAGTTGGGCCGACGAACAACGGGTGGAAACTCCGCCGCCGCATTACTGAGTCTAATTTGATTTTTATGGAATAAGAGAAGGGGCGCTGTTCAATGAATTCGGCCCATGCAGGGCGCGCGTACAAGGCTCCTGCTAGACTTAGCCACCATTGAATGGCCGTATCGAAAGTTAAATAAAATGGCGAGCGATGATCGAATTAAGCGAAGAGCTTAGAGATGGCTTTCAGGAAATAGCCAACATAGCAGTCGGACAGACTGCGGACAAAATCGCCCGCAGTTTTTCAGCATTCGTGCAATTGCCCATTCCCCAGGTTCATCTGCTCGAATCCGCCGATATTCGTATGGCGTTGACGGCAATGGACGATAACGCAAATGTCTCCGCCGTAACGCAGCCGTTTTATGGAGATGGCGTCAGCGGCGAAGCACTGCTGCTGTTCAGTGATGCCACGCTCAGCGATTTATCGATTCTGATGGGATACGAACCCGCCACCGAGTTTCGTCAACAAGTCGAGCACATGCTCGAAATGGCATCGTTGCTCAACGGTTCGTGTATTCAATCGGTATTGGCGCAGCTGGAAATCGATGTGCTGATCGGCTATCCGGTATTGCTGACGTTGCGCAAAAAGCTGCGCGAAGTTTTCGCGGAGCATAAATTTCCGTGGGATAAAACGCTGGCACTCGAATTGAATTATCGTTTCGAGGGCTTTTCAACGACGTGTGACCTGGTGCTGTTGTTTCATCAACAATCACTGCCCAAGTTGTTCAACCAACTCGAGCTGCTGCTTGCATAATGGATGCTGAAGATTTTAAGGACCTGCACTGGCTGCTCGATGTTATTCAGAGCTCGAACATCGGCATCGTCGTGCTTGATCGCACCTTGCATGTCGAAGTGTTCAATCGGTTCATGCAGGCGCACAGCGGTATCAAATCCGAAAACGCGATGGGGCGTTCGATTCTCGAATTGTTTCCCGATCTGCCTGAGCAATGGTTATGGCGGCGCATCGAAACGGTATTCGAATTGGGTATCCCCGTTTATGCGACCTGGGAGGAGCGTCCTTATTTGTTTCGCTTCCCGCTCCATCTGCCGATCCACTATAACGTCAACATGATGTATCAGAACGCGATGTTCGTGCCGCTGCGCGCCGCCAATGATCAAGTCGAGCGCATGGGGATTGTCGTTTACGACGTCACCGAAATCGCTATGGCACGGCAAGCATTGGAAGAGGCGCAGACCGAGCTTTTATTATTGAGCCGTACCGATCGGTTAACGGCGTTATGGACCCGCGGTTACTGGGATGAACGTTTCAACGAAGAATTCCGACGTGCGCAACGCACCGGTGAAACGATGTCATTGGTGATGTTCGATATCGATCATTTCAAACATATCAACGATACCTATGGCCATCCGATTGGCGATGAAGCAATTCGCCTGGTTTCGCGCACGCTGCGCGAACAATCGCGCGAAGTGGATATTTGCGGACGCTACGGCGGGGAAGAGTTCGTCGTGATATTGCCCCATACCGATGTGGACGGGGCTTTTATCTTTTGTGAACGGCTGCGTCACGCCATAGAAGCCAGTGTCGTCAAGGCCGGAAAAGAGCAGGTGAGATTCACCGTCAGTCTGGGCATCGCGAAATTAAACGATGGGTGCGCCAGCGCTAACGTTTGGCTCGAACACGCCGATCAGGCGTTATATCGAGCCAAAAGCAGTGGACGAAACAATACGCAAATTTTCGAGTAGCGCATTGTTTCGGATCTACATTCAACTGAAATAAATTCAGCTTTATAAGTTGAGATGTAGAAGTTCAGACCTTGTCGACGTCTTCCGCATGCAGGCCTTTCGGTCCCGCTTGCAGCGCGAATTCAACCTGCTGTCCTTGCGTCAGCGTTCGATATCCATCGCCGCGAATCGAGCGGAAATGCACAAATACATCGTCGCCTTCATCGTGGGTAATAAAACCAAAACCTTTGGCGTTATTGAACCACTTGACGATTCCTTTAATACGATCTGACATGACTACATCCTCATTCAACACAACAATTCGATTAAGCGATTTGCGCATAGCGCACGTTTTCGGGATAAAGCGTGAAAAACGGCAAAGCTACAGCAGCGCCACCACTGTGCGGATCGGAGTGTGCAGAGATAATTGCGAACATCGGTACCGCTCAGCTCTTATTATTTTTACGATCGGCGAATAGCAAGCTTCCGCCAGGTTGTTAAAAAAGCGGCTTTAGCGTCGCTGAAAAGCGCGGAGGGAACAAATTAATTTTACGTAATCGCCTCTGTTGTCCTGTAATAAAACCTATGTTGTTCCGTAATAAAAAAAGGCGCCACATAGGCGCCGTTAACATGTTGATTTAGAAAATTTAAAGCGGGTGGTGATACGTTATCGTCGTTAATAAAAAATTTCTTTTGCTAATCAAAGTGCCGCGATCGTGGCGTGCTGGCTGCGCAATTGTTCGAGGGCATCGATCTGCGCGCTAAGCCGCTCCTGTTCCTTCGCGACAACATCCGCTGGTGCCCGCGCAACGAAATCGGCGTTGGCGAGTTTCACACGGAGCCGATCGGTGTCTTTTTCGATTTTTTCCATTTCCTTCGCAAGGCGCGCGAGTTCGGCGTTCTTGTCGATCAGGCCGGCCATCGGCACCAATAACTGCATCGCTCCGGCGAGCTGCGTAGCGGCGGCGGGCGGTTCCTGATCGGCGGAAAGCCATTCGATCGACGACAGCTTTGCGAGCTTCCGCAGGAACGTTGCATTGTCGTCGGCGCGGCGACGATCTTCGGCATCGCCATTGCGCAGCAGCAGCGGAATTTCCTGCGCGGGGGAAATGTTCATTTCGCCGCGAATATTACGCACGCCGAGGATGACCGATTTCAGCCACGCGATATCCTGCTCGGCGGCAACATCGATGCGACTTTCGTTGGCGATCGGATACGGCTGCAGCATGATGGTGTTGCCGCTTTTGCCTGTCAGCGGCGCGACGCGTTGCCAGATTTCTTCGGTGATGAACGGCATCAGCGGATGCAACAAACGCAGCGTTGCTTCTAACACTCGGATCAAGGTGCGGCGCGTGCCTTTTTTCTGCGCGGGCGAAGCGTTCGCATCCCACAGCACCGGCTTCGATAATTCGAGATACCAGTCGCAGTAATCGTTCCAGACAAATTCGTAAATCGTTTGCGCGGCGAAATCGAAACGATAACTCGCGAACGCTTTTTCCATTTCTACTTCGGTGCGCTGCAGTGCGGAAATAATCCAGCGATCGGCGAGGCTGAGCGTGTAATCGGTATCGCTGTTATCGGCGCCGCACTCATTGCCTTCGCAATTGCTCAATACATAGCGCGCGGCGTTCCAGATTTTGTTGCAGAAATTGCGGAAGCCTTCGATGCGACCGACATCGAATTTGATGTCGCGGCCGGTCGATGCCAGCGAGCAGAACGTAAAGCGCAATGCGTCGGTGCCATACGCGGCGAGACCTTCGGGAAATTCCTTGCGCGTCTGCTTTTCGATTTTCTGCGCGAGCTGCGGTTGCATCATGCCGCTGGTGCGTTTCTGCACCAGCGTTTCGAGATCGATGCCATCGATCAGGTCGATCGGGTCGAGCACATTGCCTTTCGACTTCGACATTTTCTGGCCTTGCGAATCCCGCACGAGGCCATGGACGTACACGGTTTTAAATGGAACCTGCGGTGTGCCGTCGTCGTTCTTCACGAAGTGCAGCGTCATCATGATCATGCGCGCGACCCAGAAGAAAATAATGTCGAAGCCGGTGACGAGCACATCGGTCGAATGGAATGTTTTTAGCTCCGGCGTTTGCTCGGGCCACCCGAGCGTCGAGAATGTCCACAGCGCCGCTGAAAACCAGGTATCGAGTACATCGTCGTCCTGACGTAAAACAACATCCGCTGCGAGCGAGTATTTTGCGCGTACTTCGTTTTCATCGCGGCCGACGTAGACATTGCCGTGATTGTCGTACCACGCGGGGATGCGATGGCCCCACCACAATTGCCGTGAAATACACCAATCCTGCAGATCGCGCATCCACGCGAAATACATGTTTTCGTATTGTTTCGGTACGAATTGAATATCGCCATTTTCGACCGCTTTAATTGCGGGCTCAGCGAGCGATTTCACGTTGACGTACCACTGGTCGGTCAGCCACGGCTCGATCACCACGCCGCTGCGATCGCCGCGCGGTACTTTCAAAGTGTGTGGTTCGATTTTTTCGAGCAGGCCGAGCGCTTCGAATTCCGCGACAACTTTTTTGCGCGCATCGAAACGATCGAGACCGGCGTATTCGACCGGCGCTTTTTCGCCGTGCACGCCCGCGTAATTGTCGAAGGTGAGGACGGTAAATTCGGCGAGCACTTTGGCGTCGCGATCGAAAATATTGATCAGCGGCAGATTATGGCGTTTGCCGACTTCGTAATCGTTGAAATCGTGCGCGGGGGTGGTTTTGACGCAGCCGGTGCCGAACTCTTTGTCGACATAGTCGTCCGCAACAATCGGGATCACCCGGTTCACGATCGGCAAACGAACTTGTCGGCCGATGAGATGTTTATAGCGTTCGTCGTTGGGGTTTACCGCAACGCCGGTGTCGCCGAGCATCGTTTCCGGCCGCGTCGTTGCGACAACGAGATGCCCGCTTCCGTCAGCGAGCGGATAGCGGAAATGCCACATCGAACCCTGTTCTTCTTCGGACAGCACTTCAAGATCGGAAACTGCGGTGTTGAGTTTCGGGTCCCAGTTGACCAGACGTTTACCGCGATAAATCAGGCCCTCATCGAACAACCGGACGAATACTTCCTTTACCGCGTTCGACAGACCGGGGTCCATTGTGAAGCGTTCGCGCGACCAGTCGACCGACGAGCCGAGGCGGCGAATTTGCCGCGTGATGTTGCCGCCGGATTCGGCTTTCCATTCCCACACTTTATCGAGAAATTTGTCGCGGCCGAGATCGTGGCGCGTGATGTTCTGCGCGGCGAGTTGACGCTCGACCACCATTTGCGTCGCGATGCCGGCGTGATCGGTGCCGACCTGCCATAGCGTGTTATTGCCTTTCATGCGGTGATAACGGATCAGCGCATCCATGATCGCGTTATTGAAACCGTGACCCATGTGCAGCGAGCCGGTCACGTTCGGCGGCGGAATCATGATCGAGTAGGGCGTACCGTGGCCGGTCGGTTTGAAATAACCGGCTTGCTCCCATGTCTCGTACCAGCGGGTTTCGATATCGGCAGGCTGAAAAACTTTTTCCATGGCGATGTAGTCGTCGACTCATTAGAGAAGGGAATTATGGCGGCGACCGCAATGCACGCGGATGACGTATTGCAATCAATACGTCGGACGCAGAATTTAAAGCAGTGAATAAGATGGGGCGCGCCGTCAGGCCGCGCAGTATAACCCGGCCGCGCAACGCGGCCAAAAAAGCGAAACCGGTGACGGATGGATGCGAGACGAATGCGCTACTTATCTTTGAGTTTGGTCAACGTCGCGGTATCGAACTTGGCCAGACGATCGCGCAATGCCGATTCGATCTGCGGTACGAATTCGTCGATCAATTCCTGAATCAGAATGTCGCGGCTGTAATCGGGGCGTACGCGCGGGCGAGGTGGCGAGGATGAATTCGGCATCGATGCGGTAATGGAAGAGGTGTCATCGCTGATCGCCACATCGAGCTGAAACCGGGGAAATTGCACGCTTGGTGTGACCGGTGGCGTGGCGCCTTCGCCATCGCTGCCGTCATCGAAAATGCGATTCAGATTCAGCAGCTGAGCGTTATCGTCGAGATGCTCGATAACCATATCGTCGAGCAAGGGAATATCGGGTGGCAACGAAATATCGGGAGATAAAGGAAGATCGGCGGGTAGCTGCGGATCGTCATCGCCGAGCAGGCCCTTGATCGATTCGAGCTCATCGAGCAGATATTCGGGCTTGTGGAAGGGCGAATTCGGATCGTGATCGTGGTCGGACATGGCAGAGCGCTCTCGGCAATTGCTTGAAAATTTAGCAGCCGAATGCCTGATGCGCTGGTTTTTCGATGAAATTGGGACGCGGCTTTCACGCGCGCCGCTTTCACGGGGGCAGCGACTTCGCTAATTCCCTTTGCGCAGATCGTGCCGATCGAGCGTGCATTGCTGTTGTTGATAAAAGCGCCATGCATTGCGCGTGGCGTCGAGCACTTCGGGATTCTGCACAACAATTTCGGTGATGCGCTGAAAGCGATCGAAAAACGGCGGCACCGACAAACTCAAATTGATCAGCACGGTGTTATCGGTGCGATCGCGATCGAGCGGTCCCCAGCCTATTTGCACCGGTGCGTCGGCCTGTTGTGCATGGGGTAGAAAACTCGACGGTTGAAACTGCCACAACATGTCGTCGAGCCATTGCCCTTGTTGCGAATCGGCGCAATGCAGATAGAGCGAATGCCCCAGCTTGAAGGCTTTCTCCGCGAGGCGGCAACCGAACAGCAGGCGCTGCTCGGTGCTGGCTTCGGCAAGGATATAAAAATCAACCTGAGGCATGGCGTCGCTACTTATCGATCAACTTATTTGCTTTTATCGATCAGCTTTTATCGATCAAGTACTGCGTCAGCAAGCCGACCGGACGGCCTGTCGCGCCTTTCGCTGCGCCTTCGTCCCATGCAGTGCCGGCAATATCGAGATGCGCCCAACGATAGGCTTTGGTAAAGCGGGCGAGGAAGCACGCGGCGGTAACGGCGCCGCCGCTCGGCCCGCCGATGTTGCCGATGTCGGCGAAATTGCTGTCGAGCTGGCGTTGATATTCATCCCATAAAGGCATTTGCCATGCGCGATCGCCGATGGTTTGGCCGGCTGCGAGCAGTTCCTGCGCGAAGTCATCCTGATTGCTGAACAATCCGCTTGCGTGTTTGCCGAGCGCAATGACGCAGGCGCCAGTCAGTGTGGCGATGTCGATCACCGCCGCCGGTTTGAAGCGTGCCGCATAGGTGAGCGCATCGCATAGCACGAGTCGGCCTTCGGCGTCGGTGTTCAGCACTTCGATGGTTTGGCCCGACATGCTGGTGATCACGTCGCCGGGTTTGGTCGCGCCGCCGCTCGGCATATTTTCGGTGGCCGCAACGATGCCGACCACATTCAATGGCAGGCCCATTTCGGCGATCGCGTGCAGCGTGCCGAATACGCTGGCGGCGCCGCACATATCGAATTTCATCTCATCCATTTTCGGGCCGGGTTTCAGGCTGATGCCGCCGCTGTCGAAGGTGATGCCTTTGCCGACCAGCACCTGCGGTTGTTCGCCGCGTTTGCCGCCGCGATATTCGAACGTGATCAGCTTGGCCGGTTGTTCGGTGCCTGCCGCGACGGACAGCAACGAGTGCATGCCGAGCTCCCGCATCGCTTTTTCCTCGAGCACACGTACGGCGATTGCCGGGAACTTACGCGCGAGGCTGCGCGCTTCTTTAGCGAGGAACGTCGGCGTGCAGATATTCGGCGGCAAATCGCCGAGCCGGCGTGTGACGTTCATGCCGCGACCGATCGCGGTACCGCGTTTCAATGCAGTTTTAGCATTGGCGTCAGTTATGTTGTCGATGTGCAGTTTTCGCAGTGCAATCGCCGGTTTCGGTTTCGACAGCGTTTCGGTGTAGCGGTATTCGCGCAGATTCGCGGCGATAGCGATTTGCATCAGCTGCCACGCGTTATCGCGGCCACTGACAACGATACCGTCGACCAGCCAATGTGCTTCTTCGACTTTCTGTTCGATCAATGCAGCGAGTGCCGCTTGCACGAATTTGCGAAATTCGGCGTCGCCGACGGCCTTGCCTTCGCCGGTGCCAACCAACAGCACACGCTCGGCGGCGATACCGGTCAGCGCCGGCAGCAGCAGCGTTTGCGCCCAGTCGCCTTTCAGATCGCCACGTTTTTGCAAGCGGGTAATCACGCCCCCGCTGGCGCTGTCGATCTGTTTGGCGATACCGCGCAACGGTCCTTTGCCGCTAATGCCGATTACCAGGCACGGGCTGCGCAACTGAATTGGGTTGGGAAACGATTTGCCGCTGATTTGCATGAGGGTCCTCGCAAGACAAGTGAAGGGAATTTCGGGATAATCGCGCGGCGCACTGATAATGTCGCGCCTTCTGCATCGCTGCGGAAAATCGAGCAGCGAATTCCATGTGCGAAAATCGTAATCATCGGTTCGCTGAAATAACATCGCGACCAATAACGTGGTGGCGGTTAGTTTAGAGAGCCATCGGTGAATTTGATACCGGGCAGCGAATCGCCCTGATCGTTAATAGCCATTGACCATCAACAAAATGACCGGCAACGAATAGACGGACAACCAGTGTGATTCGGTTTCGATACCTTACTCGCGAAATTTTGCTGACGATGCTGGCCGTAACCTTCACATTGCTGGTGATCGTGATCAGCGGTCGGCTCGTTGGTTATCTGGGTTCGGCTGCGGCGGGCGATTTGCCACAAGGGCTCGTTTTCGGCGTGATCTTTTTTCGCTTGCCGAGTTTTCTCGAGCTGATCATGCCGCTCGCATTTTTTGTCAGCGTACTACTCGCGCTCGGGCGGCTGTATGTCGACAGCGAAATGGTTGTGATTTCCGCGTGCGGTGTCGGCCCGGCGCGGCTGCTGAAAATGATCGCGCCGGCGGCGATATTGGTTGCCGTGCTGGTGGCGCTGATCAGTTTGTTCGTCACGCCGTACACGACGTTGCGCGTGCAAAAAATGATGAACGAAGCGAAGAACATGACCGGTCTGGAAATGCTTAGCGCCGGTACCTTCCGCGTGATCAATCAAGGCGGAGGCCGCGTGACCTATGTCGATAAAATCGATTCGGAAACTGGCGATATGCTCGGCGTGTTCGCCGCCGACCGGCATGTCGAAAGCGATGGTTCCAGCCGGCAGGTGGTAATGATTGCAGGGCGTGGCCGCACCGAAATCGATCCCGAATCCGGCGAACGCTTCCTCGTGCTGAACGATGGCACGCGGTATCTCGGTCAGCCGGGCGAGCTGGAATTTCAATTAATGGACTTCGCTAAGTTCGGTCAATTGATCGAGCAGAGCAACCGCGTACCACTGTACCGAAAGCAAGATTCGCTGAGCACGGCGGAGCTGCTGCAAGCGCGGCGCCCCGATTCGAAAGCTACGCTGCAATGGCGAATTTCGCTGGGGCTGTTGACGCTGGTGTCGACGTTGATCGCAGTGGCGCTGGCGCGTACCGATCATCGGCGTGGCCGCTATAGCAAGTTGTTTCCGGCTTTTCTGCTGTTCATGACTTATCTGATCTTATTGAGCATGGGGCGTGAAGCCATCGGCAAGCGGCAGATACCGGTCGATCTCGGATTGTGGTGGATTCATGGAATCTTTCTGCTGCTCGGATTGGCATTGATGTTCGGTCCGCAATATCTACGCAGCCGGCGCGTCAGCCGGGCCAGCGTAACGGCGATTGCGTCATGAGATTGATTACGCGCTATGTCGCGATTCAGGTGGCTGCGGCGATTTGCCTGGTGCTGGCGGTGCTGATGGGGCTCGATTTCATCATCGGTGTGCTCGATCAGCGTGGCGATATGCAGGGCAAATACACGCTCGGACCAGCGGCGTATTACACGTTGATGTCGCTGCCGAGCCATCTCGCGCAAATTCTGCCGTTCGCGGTGTTAATCGGGTGTCTCGCGGGGCTGGGATCGCTGGCTAGCACCAGCGAGCTGGTGGTGATTCGCGCCGCCGGTGTGTCGGTCGCACGGATTTTATGGATGGC
>CBFHCK010000031.1:0-12974 GCA_965653955.1 uncultured Spongiibacteraceae bacterium | reverse complement strand
AGCTCGTTCGTGGTGCGACAGCCGGTGTAACCCATCGCCGAACGCACGCCGCCCATCAACTGATGCACGATCGTCGCGAGCTGGCCTTTGTAGGGAACGCGACCCTCGATACCTTCGGGCACCAGTTTCTCGACGCCATCATCGGTGCTTTGAAAATAGCGATCGCTCGAACCCTGCTTCTTCGCCATCGCGCCGAGCGAACCCATACCGCGATACGATTTGTACGTGCGCCCCTGATACAGCTCGGTTTCGCCCGGTGCCTCTTCGGTGCCGGCGAACATGCTACCCATCATCACACTGTACGCACCGGCCGCGAGTGCTTTCGAAATATCGCCGGAGAAACGAATACCGCCATCGGCGATCAACGGCAAACCCGAATCGTGTAATGCAGCCGCGACTTCGGCAATAGCGCTGATCTGCGGCACACCGATACCGGTGACGATACGTGTTGTGCAGATTGAGCCCGGGCCGATGCCGACCTTCACCGCATCGGCGCCCGCTTCGAGCAACGCGCGCGCCGCATCGGCGGTCGCAATATTGCCGCCGATCACATCGACCTGCGGAAAATGTTTTTTGATCCATGCAACGCGATCGATCACGTTACGGCTGTGACCATGCGCAGTATCGACAACGATCACATCGACGCCGGCTTCGACCAGCGCGGCAACGCGCTCTTCGGTATCCGCACCGGTGCCGACCGATGCACCCGCACGCAGCCGACCATGATTGTCTTTGCACGCCGCAGGATACGTCTGCGCCTTCATGATGTCCTTGACGGTGATCATGCCGGACAGATCGAACTTGTCGTTGACGATAAGCACTTTCTCGATGCGATGGCGATGCAATAGCTCTTTCACGCTTTCGAGGTCAGCGCCCTCGCCCACCGTCACCAATTGCGCTTTCGGCGTCATGATGCTCGACACCGGCTCATCCATGCGCGCTTCGAAACGCACATCGCGGCTCGTGACGATTCCGACCAAACGGCCTTTGTCGAGCACCGGTACGCCGGAAATGTTGTACGACTTGCGCAACTCGATCAGCTCGCTGATCGGCGCACTTGCTTCGATCGTGATCGGATCTTTGACGACGCCGCTTTCATGTTTTTTTACTGCGCGCACTTCGCGTGCCTGCTGCGCGATCGTCATATTCTTGTGAATGATGCCGATTCCGCCTTCCTGTGCCAGCGCAATTGCCAGCCGGCTTTCGGTCACGGTATCCATTGCAGCGGAGACGAGGGGAATATTCAGTTCGATGTTGCGGCTCAGGCGGGTCTTCAGACTCACATCTTTCGGCAGCACATCCGAGTAGGCAGGCACCAGCAGAACGTCGTCGAAGGTGAGCGCGTCATGGAGGATACGGAGCATCGATACAAACCCCCTTGGCTAAAAGAATCGCGCATCTTAATGGATCAGCCCAGTACGGTAAACAAGCCGGTAAAGCGGCTTCCATCGGCGAAGCAGTATGAATGCTTCGCGCGTTGCCGATTCAGCCAGTAGAATGCGGCGCCATGTCCCTATCCAACGACCAAACTTCGGCGCGGCCAGAAGCCGTTCTCAGCGTCAGCCAATTGAATCGGCTTGCGCGGCAATTGCTCGAGGATTGCTTCGCGAACGTATGGGTCGAAGGCGAGATTTCAAATTTCTCGCGGCCGAGTTCCGGTCATTGGTATTTCACGCTGAAAGACGGCACCGCGCAAATTCGCTGCGCGATGTTTCGCAATCGCAATTTTCGATTGCGCTTCCAACCTGCCGACGGCACCAAGGTACTGGTCAAAGGCGCGATCAGCTTGTACGAAGCACGCGGCGAATATCAGTTGATTGCGGAAGATATGCAGCCTGCCGGTGCCGGCCTGCTCGCCGCACAATTCGAATTACTGAAACAAAAATTACAGGCCGAAGGATTATTCGCGCCAGCGCGCAAAAAACCGCTGCCCGATACTATCGCGCACATCGCAGTCATCACTTCCGCCACCGGCGCTGCAGTGCGCGATATTTTGACTGTGCTGCAACGGCGCTCTCCGGCCACTCGCATTACGATCTTTCCGGTACCGGTACAAGGCGAGCAGGCACCGAACGCAATCGTCCGCGCGCTCGAATCGGCTAATCGATTGCACGCACAACAACGCCATCGCTTCGATGCGATTCTGCTCGGCCGCGGCGGTGGCTCGCTCGAAGATTTGTGGGCATTCAACGATGAAAACGTAGCGCGCGCGATTGCCGCAAGCAATTTGCCGATCGTCAGCGCCGTCGGTCATGAAGTCGATTTCACAATTGCCGATTTCGTTGCCGACATTCGCGCTGCGACACCCTCCGCAGCGGCGGAATTATTGAGCCGCGACTGGCGCGAACAATTACAGCAAGTGCTCGGTTGGGAACAGCGCCTGCTGCAATCCTGGCAGCGATCGATCGCAAAAAAACGCCAACAGCTCGATTGGCAACTGCGCAGCCTGCAACACCCCGGACAAAAATTGCGGCAGTGGTCCTTGCGTCTCGACGAACTAGAAATGCGCCTGCTCAACGCAACGAAACGTACGCAACGCGAACAACGTCAGCATCTGCAAATTTTGTTTTCTCGCTTGCAGCGTCATCACCCCGGTCAACAATTACGACAACTGCGCACGCGCGTCGATTTCTGCCGCAAGCACTTAGTCACCGGCATGCAATACACCATGCAGCAACATCGCCAGCAACTGCAAAGCGCGGTGCAATTGCTCAATAGCGTCAGTCCGCTGGCAACATTGCAGCGCGGTTATTCGATCACGACCGATAGCGACGACGCTGTGCTGCGTAAATCCGAACACGTTACGGTCGGCGATCACATTCGCACACGACTTGCGCGCGGCCAATTGATTTCAACTGTTACGACGATCATCACGGAGAACGATTAATGTATTTCGCCCTGAAACATCTACACATGCTGTGCGCGGTAATTTCGATTATCGGTTTTATCGTGCGCGGCGCATTGCGACTCGCCGATTCCCCATTGCTGCAAAAGAAATTTCTGAAAATTGCACCGCATATCGTCGATACGTTTTTGTTGTTGAGCGCTATCGGCCTCACCATCTCGATTCATCAATATCCGCTCACCACACCGTGGCTGACCGCAAAGCTGATCGGCTTGTTTGTTTACATAGGCCTGGGATTAGTGGCGTTGCGCTTCGCAAAAACTAAAATCACGATTGCGATAGCCTACTTATTCGCAATCGCGACGTTTGCCTACATCGCCATGGTTGCGATGATCAAAACGCCGATATTTTTTTGATCGACGGCCAATAAAGAATCACATTACGTGTCGACGATTTGCAGCTTTCCACCGGTCGAAGGAAAAAATCCGCGCCTGTTGATTCTCGGCACGATGCCCGGCAAGAAGTCGTTGGAGGCGCAGCAATATTACGCGCATCCGCGCAATGCATTCTGGCCGATCATCGGAGAGTTGTTCGGTATCGATCCGAAGACGCCCTATGCCGAACGTCTGGAGCAACTGGCGAATTGCGGCGTCGTGGTTTGGGATGTATTGGAATCATGCGTGCGGCCAGGCAGCCTGGATGCAGATATCGAAATCGAATCGATCGTACCGAACGATATTCCCGCCCTACTCGAACGTCACCGCACTATTCGGCGTATTTGTTTTAACGGTTCGACCGCAGCGAAATTATTTCGCAAATACATCGAACCGAAATTATCCGCAAAGAGTGCTGCGATCGATTATATGCACCTGCCATCGACCAGCCCGGCGCACGCGGGAATGAGCTTTGCCGCAAAGCTCGATGCATGGCGGCAAATACTCACAACCCTATAACGCCGTTACTGCGGAGTGGCTTTCGGACGCGGTCGACGGCGCCGCTGAGCATTTCCGTTAGACGGCTTTGAAGTATTGCCCGATGCATTGCCGGAACGTGGGGCAGAAGATTTTCCACCTGCTGGTCGCGACCCATGACTGCGCTGAGCGCCCTGACCATCGCCACGCGGCGAGGACGGCTTACGCTGCCCCTGCGATGAATGCGAACGCTGCGGGCGCGGTGCCGGTTTATTTCTAGCGGGAACTTCGTCGAGCGCCTGCATGGGTTTTTTCTCGCCGGGCTCGAAATACGGCACCGGCTGCACATCGAGTTTGCGCTTCAGCAAGCGCTCGATATCGAGTTGATATTTGCGCTCTTCCGGGCTCACTAACGAAATCGCTTCGCCGCTCGCGCCAGCGCGGCCGGTGCGGCCAATGCGATGCACATAATCTTCCGGCACATTCGGTAATTCGTAATTCACCACATGCGGCAACTGTTCGATATCGAGTCCGCGCGCGGCAATGTCGGTCGCAACCAGCACACGTACTTCGCCTGATTTGAAATCCGCAAGCGCGCGGGTGCGAGCGCCTTGGCTTTTATTGCCATGAATGGCAGCCGATGTAATGCCATCGCGCTCCAATTGCTGTGCGAGTTTATTGGCGCCATGTTTGGTGCGAGTGAATACGAGCACTTGCTCCCACCCACCGCTTTGAATCAGATAACTGAGAATATCGTGCTTATCGCCTTTATCGACTTGATAAACCGTTTGCTGAACTTTGGTTGCTGCGGTATTGCGCGGCGCGACTTCGATATTGACCGGATCGTGCAACACGCCTTTGGTGAGCTGGCGAATGTCGTCGGAGAACGTGGCAGAGAATAATAAATTCTGCCGACGCGGCGGCAGCAATTTAATGATGCGGCGAATATCGTGAATGAATCCCATGTCGAGCATGCGATCGGCTTCATCGAGAACGAGAATTTCGACCTTCGATAAATCGACTGCGCGCTGGCCTTGCAGATCGAGCAAGCGACCGGGCGTCGCTACCAAAATATCGACACCGCCGCGCAATTTCATCATTTGCGGATTGATGCTGACACCGCCGAACACTACAGCGGATCGCAATGTTAAATACTGGCCGTAAGTGGTGACGCTTTCGGCGACTTGCGCGGCGAGTTCACGTGTCGGCGTCAGCACCAATGCCCGCACCGACCGGTTTTTCGCGAGCTCGCCATCCATCAGGCGCTGCAATAATGGCAACGTAAAACCAGCGGTTTTACCGGTACCGGTTTGCGCGGCGGCAAGCACATCGCGACCGTCGAGAATCACCGGAATCGCTTTCTCCTGAATCGGAGTCGCGTTTTGATAACCGGTGTCTTGCACCGCACGTAATAACGGCTCGGCCAGGCCAAGCGAGGAAAATGCTGTCATAGGAGGCTTTTTTTCAGAAAGGACCGCAGCTGCGGCTAGATCAAACGAGGCCGCAGCTTAACGGAAATCACTTCGCGACGCGAATCGCACGCTGCTCGGAGAATGATTTACTCGCGAGGTAGCGATGGTTCGGATACGCAGGACTGATGTGTTCACGATCCACTGATGGACGAATGGGTGTCAGCGCGGATAAACGTCAAACCGTACCGCTTTGCCGGCAATCGTATAGGCAGGCTCGGCTGCGGCCAGCGGCTGCGCCTTGGCGGGACGTTTCACAACGACGCGCAACCGCGCTGTATTACGGGCATTTGTCAGCAGTTGTTCCGCTTCGTTGTCATGCGTCACGAATAATTGTTGAAACAAACGCATGTCTTTTTTTACCAGTGCGTTCTTATCCGAATGTGGAAACATCGGATCGAGATAGACAACATCGATACTATCCATCACCCCCGTTAAATGCTCGCAGGCGTCGACAGCGTGCAACGAAATGCGTTGTGCGATCTCGCGAATGGTGATGTCTTCCGCAACCAGCGCGCGCTGCAATCCATCGGCAAGCAATGCCGAAATAACTGGCTCGCGTTCGAATGCGGTGACTCGAAATCCGTGCGCGGCGAGAATAAAACTATCGCGTCCGAGACCGGCCGTCGCATCGATCACATGCAGGGCTTCTTTACTCCGACCGCGCACAGCTTTGACGATTAATTCGCCGCCGCTGCGCAGTCGATGCGCGGTGGCATTACCGGTGAAATCGACAACGATCGGACCCGACTGCGCACCGGCCGGAAATAATTGCAGTTTGCTATCGAAATAACGCAGATACGCAACGCAGTTGGCGGGCAATGCAGCGATGGTGTCGAATAGCGGCAACGATAAATGTTGCGCCAGTGCTTGGCTGCGTTGTCGATCTTCCGCAGCAGCGACAACTACGACCGCGGCGGTCATTACGCCGCGAGCAGCGAGCGCGCTTGCGCGATTTGATCTTTCGCCTCCACCAGAATTTGCAGAGTCAATTCCGGTGTCAATTTACCGAGTGCAAGTTTTTGATAAGCGGGCACTTGATCGAGACGCGGCGGCGCCGGATGACGACGCTTGCCGATATAGCTGTGCAACGTTGCCACCAATACGAGATCGCACAAATCGGCGCGGGTTGTCGGGCAGCGCGGCCAATCTTCGCAACCGCGCGCGACTTCGACGATTTCTTCGGGGAACTGCCAGTTTTCCAGAACCATCGCCCCGACTTCGCCTTTCAATTTATCGATCCATTGATGCAAAAGTGTTTCGTTCTCTAGCAGTTGCGGATAATTTTTTGCGTAATTAAGTACCGATAGCACACCGATATTGGACACCAATCCGGCGAGCATTGCCTCTTCGGGGTCGTAGAGCTTGGTGTGACGAGCTAACACAAAGCTGATCGCGGCAACGTCCACGCTTTGCTGCCACGTCTCGGTCATGACTTTTTTCAACAGCGGCGCGCTGATGTCAAACAAATCGCGCAACGTAAAGCCGATCACTAATTGCTTCGTAGTCAATAACCCGAGACGCACGATCGCGCTCTGAACGCTCTCGCACTTCGCCGCGCCGAAATAAATAGGGCTGTTCGCCGCACGAATAATTTTCGCGGCAATTACCGGATCGCGATTCACCACTTCAGCAATTTGGCGCGCTCCGACATCGTTACTATCGAGCATGTTGCGAATTTTCATCGCAACCTCAGGCAGGCTGGAAAGCTTGAACTTGCGTGCATCGAGATCGGTCCGGAATGCGTGCAGCATTTCCAGTGTTTCATCATCGGCGTCATGGCCCACTTCGATGACGCCATAACCAATCTCCATGTCTTGTTGCTCGGATTGGTTTTCGAGTAACGACTCGATCAGATCGCAATCGACACTGAAATACTCGACATTCGTGAGCGCTTTCGCCGTGTATTGACGGGGACGCAACTTAGCGATGGGGAGATTGGCGGCCGTGGTACGCGCTTCGATGACGCGTTCGCGGCCATCTTCTGCGATCAGCTGCAATTTACCGGCGAGGAGAAATATTTCCTGCGAATCGATATCGCCGCATTCGAACATCACTTCGCCGCGACGCAGTTCTTTTATTTGCATGCGACCCGCCAGCACTAGCAAATCGTCCTCGGGCAAATTGCGAAAACTAGTAAAATCGCGCAACCGCTCGATATTCAGACCTTGTATTGCTGCCATACCCACCCCCGAGTTAATCGGCGCTTAGTATAAACGCTCCGCCGTACGACTAACCAAGCATTGACCAAACACCCATCTTTACAGGCATCGATACGTTGCGTGTACATGCTTGAAAATGGAAACGAACAGGACGCGCCGAAATCACCGAGGTTCCCGGCGCCAGCGAGGCAAGCTAATTATTCGATTTGTTCGAGCATTTGCTTAAGTTGTTGCCGATTGTGTTCGATAGCTTCGACATACAGATTTCTGCCGCCGAAATGCGCATCGAAATAACGATATGCGCCACCGAATAAGGTGCCTAAGCGGTCGACCAACGCATGTCGAATGAACTCTGGCGTCTGCCGCAACAAATCGTCTGCCGATGAATAGCGCACAAATTCGACGCCATCGGCATCGCGACCACGCGCAAAACCACCCAACTCGAATTCCCGAAACAATCGCTCGCGGCATTTCTGTAGATAATCGCGATCGGCCATTTGTGCCATGACATCGGCGCTGCCGATCAATGCTCCGAGCTGGCGCAATTTGGTATCGGGTAAATCCAGATTATTTGGATCGAAGTCGTAACCTGTGTAATGCACCAATTTTGCTGCTATCGGCGCGGCACTCGCCATATCGATAGTCGGCAAATAATCGGCAAGAAAACGCGCGCTACGGCCGACATGAATTTTCGTGTACTCGGCGCCATATTGATGACGTGTATCGCCTTTGCGACGGATGTAACCGGAATCGTGGAATAACGCGACGGCGATGCCGATTGTCGCCAACTCGCAGCCCAGCTGCTCAGAGATTTTTTGGCTGGCATCGTAACCATCGATCAGCCGCACTGTGGCCAGTGTCACATCGAGCACATGCTGCATATCGTGATACTGGGTATCGCAGGCATAAAAGCCCGGGTACTCGCCGCGATACAAACGCGCGAAATCGGCAAATAGGATTTCGATAGTCGCGACATCGCAAGCCCGATAACGCTTACGCAAAATGGCGAGCACCGAGGTACAGACATCTGTCGGATTCGATACGTCGATCGTGCCGGTCACATCGCGATTAATTAATGGCATGTTGCTCATCGCAGTCATTATTTATCCGACAGCAATCGCGGCGGCAGATGGCGGCGCGGCGGTGCCGGAACTTCGGGATCGGAGGAGTGCCTGCCTTTGCGTACATCCGGTTTTGGCAAATAGTATCCCTGAATGCCGAGAATTAATGGCCGGCGTCCGCCCGTGGTGTGAATGTTGATGCGCAGATTGTACGCGTGCCGCGACAAGCCATGTTTGTCGGTAATGCGAAAACGCCGCGGCTGCTGTCCTGCTGAAACGCCGGTTTCGCCGGTAAGCTGGCAGTGCAACGCTTCGATCATTTCGCCGGATATTTCCAGTCCGCGCAAATTTTCCAGATGCTTCGCCGCACGCTCGACGAAGTGCTGCGTGTCCGCCTCGACCAGGAAGGCGCTATCGCGCAACGAGGTCGGCACGATCGTTTTGAAATCGCCGATAAATATTTGCCCAGCGTTCGCGATATCGACCATCCGCGCCAGTTCGATCGTCACGTTGCCGACGATATAACTGTGCAGTGTCGGATTGACGCCTTCGAGCTGATAAAACTCGAAATGACTGCCGATGTGAAATGCCGTGCGTAACAGCGGCACGATATTGCTGGCATTACCGCGCGCCTTGCGTCGTGCAATCGCGTTATCGGCAATGACCAGCAACATGAATTGAAAAAGATCGAGATTCGCGCGCGGTTCGGTGTTGCGATTCCACACATAGAAGCCATCGCCGGTGGTGGTGCGCACAAAATCGATATTGATATTTTTCTTCAGCAATTTGTTATGCGCTGAATTTAACGAATATGACAGGCTGTTGATTTGGCTGGTCTGCTCGAATGGCGAATACAGCGAAAAATCGACGATATCGAATAGCAGCACAGCACGGCTATCGACATAGCTGATGCTGTAGCGCTTGATCAGCTCTTCTGCGGCGTTAAGCGTGTCGATATCCGAACCCGCGTTAATCGACGAAAGGATCAGCATCGGCTCGATTTCCAAACGATGCGCCGTGCTGAAGAAATCTTCGGTGCTCATCAGGCGGCGGCTGGAAATCAATTGGCGGATGAAGCGGCCGTTCAATAATTCAAGCCGATCGGTGGGCGAGGTATCGCTGAGACTTGCCGAAAATTTGCCTAGGTAATAATGAGGCACGACCATGACGTAGATGCCCTCATCCTGAAGACACCAGCACAACATGATGTTTTGACCGAGACGCCACTGCTCGCGCAGTGCTTGCTCCAGCTCGCGTAATTGCTCCACCCGCTGAGCTGCGGCCTCGGTACTACTTTTTTCTGACTCGCCTTTTGATTTCATCGCCGCACGCGCTTCGGTTTCGTACGAAACCGGTTAGGTCGCATTTTTCCCTGCAAACGCCAAACCCACACCACCCCCATGATGATGCACCACGCGCATGGGTATCGGCTCCTGATTAATGACTCCGGTGAAACGCTTGATTCTCACCATGAGCATCGTACCGATCGGCGGAGCGGGATAGCTCCCCATCAATACAGAGATGCCGCCATCCGATAAATCGCGCGCTTTGACCTCAATCATTCCGAGTACAGGGTGCTGCATCTCGACCACCGCGCTGGTGGGTACGCGATTAAACCTGCGTTGTTCTTCCATCGGTAAAAGCTCGCTGAAGACCGTCGGGCGCCGGCCGGTAACGGGCTTAACATAGACGCATTCGCCGGGCGATGCCAGCCAGTGCGGTTGGCTTTCGGCTCTGAGTCATTACAATGGCCGCTCCTTTTTCCTGCATGACCCTTCCATGGTTTTTTTCTATCGTTTAGCCGCCCGCCTCCCACTGCCGATTCTTTATGCGTTCGCCAGCATTGCGACACTCTTCGTTTACCGGGTGGCCCGTTATCGCCGTGAGGTTGTCGCCAACAATCTGATTGCTGCGTTTCCCGAAGCCAGTATCGAGCGGCGGTTGGCGATAGAGCGCGGCGTGTATCGACACTTAACCGATCTCGCTGTCGAACTGCTGGCTTCGCGCCGTCTGAGCCGCGAGTTCTTCCAGCGGCGCGTAACATTCGAAAACCCGGAAGTGCTGCAGCCCTATCGCGATGCACGGCAATCGATCCTGTTTTTAACCTCGCATCAAGGCAACTGGGAATGGCTGCTGCATTCGGTCAGCGATTACCTCGGCTGTCCGATCGATGCGGTGTACAAACCGCTTCACAACGAGCCGTTCAATCAATTCGTATTCGAATGCCGCGCCCGCTCGGGCAATCCGATTTCGTTCAAGGACGCAGGGCGCGAAGTGCTGCGCCGTCGTCGCGAGTTTCGTGGGTTCGCGATGCTGGCCGATCAGGCGCCATTCAAGCGCGACAAGCGCTATTGGCACGATTTCTTCGGCCGCCCCGGCTCGTTTTATATCGGCCCGCAAAAAATCGCCGAGGCCACGCAGTATCCCGTCGTATTTGTCGCAATGACCAAACAGAAGCGCGGCCATTACCGCGCCCACTTCGAACTGCTTGCCCAGCCACCGCATACGCGGGGTGGGTTCGATATTCTCGATCGCTACATTGTCGCGACCGAGCATGCGATACGTTCGCAGCCCGAAACCTGGCTGTGGACCAACCGCAAATGGAAACACGCGCCACCGCACGAATCCGAGGCCGTCGACGACACTGCCGATTGAAGCGCTCGTTGTGCGCCCCTATATTGGACGTCGAATCCGAATCAGCGACTGTTGTTATCCCTATGCCTGATCACGCGCTCGATCCCGAACGTATTCACGTTGTCAGTTGGAATATCGCAAAAGGCAGCCGTCGCGACTGGCAGGAGGACCTGCATCACCTGACCCATAACGCTGATCTGGTGCTAATTCAGGAAGCCACGCTCGAACAGGCGATGCACAGTTGCATGCCGGATTGCTGCTGGGCATTCGCGCCGGGGTTTCGCCGTGCCAGTTACACCAGTGGCGTGCTCACAGTTGCGCGTGCGGAAACGATCAACCAATACGCTCACGCTCATCGCGAACCACTGACGATGCTGCCGAAAGCGGCGCTGGTCACTGAATATCGGCTCGCCGGGCGCGACGACACGTTGTTAGTCGCGAATGTACACGCGATCAACTTCACACCAGGCACCGAGCATTTTCGCCGCCAGCTGCATTCGATTGTGACCTCGCTGACCGAGCATCGCGGCCCGCTGATTCTGAGCGGGGATTTCAATACGTGGCGCGGTAAGCGCCTGCGAATCTTGCAGGAGTTGTGCAACAAGCTGGAGCTGTGCGATCTCGTGTATGAGCAGGACCATCGCCGACAGGCCTTCGGTTTCGCGCTCGATCACATCTTCTATCGCGGGCTCACGCATAAAAGTGGCGTCATCAGCCGTGTGTTTAGCTCCGATCACAACCCGATCAGCGTAACGCTGGGGGTTTGATCAACCGGCTGTTAGATGCGCCAAGAAAGCCGCCGCGACAGGCGTCAGATTTTTTCCGCGCGGATATACCGCACACCACGACCGTCGTAGCGGCAAGCCGCGCACATCGAGCGACACCAGTTCCCCCGCAGTAATTTCGCGCTGACACGACTCGCGCGGCAGGACTGCCACACCGATCCCGGCTCGCACACCCTGCTTGACTGCCTCCAGCGATCCCAACTGCTGCATACGCGGAAACAGCACGCTTTGCTGCTGACAGTAAGCTTCGAATGCTTTGCGCGTACCCGACCCTGCTTCACGCACCAGCAACACTTCGTTGGCGAGCTGCAACAGCGTTATGTCGCGTTGCTGCGCTAGTGGATGCTGCGCGGCGGCAATCGCAATCAGTTCGTTGTCGCGAAACGGCACGAACGTCAGCGCGCGATCCTGCGGTACCTGCCCCATCACTACCAAGTCGTCGAGATTCTCGCGCAGCCGACGCAACGCTTCGCCGTGGTTAACGACTTCGAGCGCGATCTGCACAGCCGGATGCGTGGCGCAGAAAGTCGCGATTTCCGCCGGCATGAAGTATTGCGCGCTGCTTTCGACGGTGACTGTCAGCGTGCCCTCCATCACGCCGCGCAGCTCAGCAAGCTCCATTTCCAGCCCGACCAGTCGTTGCAGCAAGTCGCGGCCGGCCCGCTGCACCGCTGCGCCGATTGGCGTCAGATAAAGCTGCTTGCCGAGGTAGTCGAAGACCGGCTCGCCGATGACATCCTCCAGCTGCCGAATCTGCGCGCTCACAGCGGGCTGCGTCAGTGCAAGCTCCTCGGCGGCCTTGGAATAGCTGCTATGCCGCGCCACCGCGAGAAACACCTGTATCTGACGAAGCGTCAGTCGATTTAAATAAGCCGGCCTCATCTATAAGTAATTCCTTATGGTTTGGCTTAGTAATATCAATTTTTATTTCTTGTGTCGATCCTCTAGCCTCTCTCCAGTTAAAAAATGACCAGCGCGCCCGCTCCCGCGCTTCAGCTCGAGGCTCATCGCATGATCAAGAAAATTCTGATTGCCAATCGCGGTGAAATCGCGGTTCGGATCGTCCGGGCCTGTGCCGAGATGGGCATCCGCTCGGTCGCGATTTAT
>CBFHCK010000030.1:0-12979 GCA_965653955.1 uncultured Spongiibacteraceae bacterium | reverse complement strand
ACCCGCCGCGAGGCCGCGATCGATGATGTCGCGCGAAACTTGCAGCACCACGCAATCGTCGATCGCAACGACCTGACCGCCGTCGCTCATCAGCAAATAATCAATGGGCTGTAACGCCAAGTCCTCGCCCGCTTTTACCAATTGACGGTCGAAGAACGAACGGCGCAATTCAGCGCTGCCGCTCAACAGATAGCTCAATTTATCCGCCTGCGCGGTATGACGTCGTAATAGCATCTGACCGCGTTTGTAATTTCGAACATCCATGCGCTTCAGCAGGGGCTCGATTTCAGCGCGATCGATTTGATCAAACGGATAACAGCGGGCAAGCAAATTCAGCACTTCCACAAACACACCCCTAGGCAAAAAGTGTCGGACTTTGTCAGAAGTGTTCAATTATGGTTGGGTATCTAAAAACACGATTTGAACCACTTCCCATAATGCGGTCGGTGAATGGGAAGCAGCGCGCAATTACCGCCAAGCCGAAATAGCGATAAAAGGCGTTGTAATGAATATTGGTTAAACGTGACAAAAAGGGAATAAAAAAAGCGTTTCGGATCAAGCGAGGTTAACGCTGAAAATTGAGCGAATGGTTAATGCGAATAGTCTCACCGACGACGAAACTATCGAAAACACACAAATGATTTAGGCGTTAGGTAAAAAATCGAGCGAGTAATTGACGCGTGTGCGTAACACCGATGCCGCACCGAAATTAATCAGACGAATTCTCGCAAGAATTTTGCCGACGAGTTCGCTGTCTTTAAGTTCGGACGAAATCATTTTTACATCCGAAACTTCACCGCTGGGTTCGATCACCATTTCGAACACAAACTTACCCTGCAATGTCGGATCCTGGCGCAGCGCGCGATTGTAAACCGCAAAAATTCCGCCTTTTTGCTGATCCATCACGCGGCGAATCGCTTCATCGCTACGACCGCCAGAGCTATCGCTGCCCGAAACCAAATCGCCTTTTTTACCGCTGCCTTGACCGGTGCCGGTACCCACTCCCGAACCTTCACCGCGGCCACGACCACCTGCCTCTGCACTCAAACCACCCAGTCCGCCACCGGGGCTGTCGATGCGTGTGGTTTCACGTCCGGACAACGCGATGCCGCCGGTATCGCGGCTCAATGCCGCAGTATTAATACCGCCGCTACCGCCCACAGCTTTACCGGCGATGATCGAACGCTCGGTTTTCTCCGCGACGCCCGTCGCACGTGTCAAATTGCTGCGCGTGACTTTCGATACATCGACACTGTCGCGCATTTCGGCGAGATCATCTTTAAATTGCAGAACACCCGATTTCGCAGCTTTCTCACGCGCCTGCTGCATCAATTCTATCGGCGCCTCTTTACCGCCTTCCTTGCCAGCTCTCGGACCTACCGTACGTGCAGGCTGTACTGGCGTTTGGCTCGGCGGCACCACACGCGGTTTCGGCTTTTCGATAGCCGGTGTCGGCTTTACTTCGGGCCTTTTTTGCTCCATTGGCTTCTGTTCCGCCGGCTTCGGCAATTCAACCTTCTGCAACACCACGCGCGCGAGCTGCGGTGGTAAATCTTTTGGCTCGGGATGTACGACGGGCGGCAGATTGATCATCGAAAATATCAGCGCCAGCAGGCAATATGCCGCCAACAGCACAATAAGAATTTTTCGAAAGCGCGCGTCTTCGGCATAGCTCGATGACCACGGCAACTTCGGATTCGGCACGCGCAACACCGTCACATTTACGCTCCCGCCGCAGGCACTGCCGATGGCTGCGCGCTGTCTTCAGGTAACGTCGCCACGGCCAACGAAATATCGCGGAAATTTGCCTGCGCACACGTCGTCATCACGCGCTTCAATATTTGATACGGAATTTTTTGATCGCCCATGATCGTTACTGCATGGCCCTGCTCTTTTTCGCGCTCGGTCACTTCCAATTTACGCGCAGCCCAGGTTTCCAATTCCCGTTGCAACGCCGCGATGCTTTCTTCGCCGCTCATCTGTACTTCGTTTACGCCGGCAATTCTGCGGCCTTGAACAATGATGTCATCGGCGTTGATTTTAATCAGCAACGTTTCCTCGGCACGCTGTTGCGCGGAAGAATCGGGGAGCCGAATAGTTTTATCGAGTTCGAGCACTTCAACGTTGCCGGTATTCACCATCAGGAAGAACAGCAGCATCGTAAAAATATCGATGATCGGCACCAGCGTCAGCTTGGCTGCCGATTGGATACGCCGGTGATTACGCGCCATCCGACGCGCGCGCATCGAAGCCTTCATGGCGTGGCTCCCGCGCTTTCATCGATGGGGGCGTCGCCGAATGAAATATCGGGAAATAATTCCGCATCGACCACGCTCGTTACCACTGTCGTTTTGTACGAGCGTACGGTATCCATCGCGGTAACAATCGTTTGATACGGTGTGTCCTGCTCGGACAGAATGGTAATGCTTTTTTTCTCAACGGCGCGCTCGCGCAATTGGCGCTTCACTTCCTGCAATACCGACGACACCGTTTTGAAATCGTGCGCGCCATTCACGTCATCGATTTTTTTAACGAGCGTACCGCGCGGATAATTGATTTCCAGATGATTGTCGCGCAATACCAGCTCGACTTCCTCATTCTGATCTTCGGCGCCAGCACCAGAACCTGCCGCGTTGGGCAGTTTCAAATCGAGCACAGTGATATGCGAGAACACGATGCTAACCAGCAGAAATGGCACCAGCGCCACCAGCAAACTGATGAACGGTGTCATGTCGAGATCGGCTGCTTCTTCCTGATGGGCTCGCAGTCTGCGCATGGCCATAATGATGTATCGATCCGCTTAATCGTTTGCGCGAGTTTGTTGTGCGAGCACGCGACGGTCCGAAAGAATATTCAGACACTTCACACCGGCCATTTCGAGGCTGTCGATAATTTCAGTCGTTTTTGTCTGCAACAACGTATGCAACAGCAACATAGGAATCGCCGCCGTCAAACCGAATGCAGTAGCGTTCATTGCTTCGGCAATACTGGCCGACAGCATTTGCGCCTTCTCGGCGGGGTTCACATTCGCCACCGCAGCGAACGCGCTGATCAAACCGGAGATCGTACCGAGCAGACCGAGCAACATGGCGATATTGGCTAGCGTGGCGAGATACTGCGTGCGTTTTTCCAGACGCGGCAATGCTTCCATCACACCTTCTTCCATCGCGTATTCGATATCGTCGCGACGCTGCGTATGCGAAAGACGCGCAATACCCGCCGCAATAATGCGAGCCACGGGCGCCGACGATGAATTCGCATAGCCGAGCACGCCCTTGTAATCGCCCTTTTGCACCATCGGCAAAATTTCGTCGAACGCCGAACGATTCGAGCTGCGCGCCTTCGTCAGAAACAGCCAACGTTCAATCGAAATCGATAAACCGAAGATAACGACCACGGCAATCGGGTACATGAAAAAACCGCCTTCCTGGAAAAAGCGAACGGCAGAATTGAATAGCTCCATGATGGTGTCCTACTGTTAACAACTTGCGTTAATAATGTTTTAAACAGCTTGCGCTAATCGATGTAACACGCGTTTTTCGCAGTGTTTTCAACTATAGCGGGTTTTATCTCTAGCGCTGGCGCGATCCACGACGCATTCAGAATTTGCCAACAATTCGACAGAATTTAAATCATGGCGACGAATTGGTTTGCGTACCTGTCGCGCGATACTGGAGTTCGCGCTGAAATTCGCTGCGATCGACTGGCGCAAACACATCGCTCAATAATGGCTGCACCGATTGCATCAACTGATCGGCACCGCCCGGCGGTTGCCACGGCACGATATACAGCACCTTCGGCTGTTCCTGATTGCCGGTAATTGTGCTGTGCAATACCACATTAGCTTCCTGGGGTTTCGTTTGCGCATAGGCCGGCGATAACAATCCGCACAAAACCGACACGCCACATAAAAACCGATGAGCGATAACCAACGTCGCGATTTTCATATCAACCCGCCTTCATGCGTCGTTGCAATTCCGCCACCCAACCATGCACTGGACTTTTTTCGTCATCCGTCAATGCGAGATAACGTTGATAGTGTTCGAGTGCCTGCGGCAGCTTGCCCATATAAAGGTCGTAGAGAATGGCGATATTAAGATGCGTGTCCGCGCGATTCGCGTCGCGATCGAGCGCCTGCCGATACATTACCTCGGCCTCCTGAAAACGCGCCTGCTGCCGCAGCCAAATGCCGTATTGATCGTAAATCGCCAAATTATTTGGATTGATCTGCAATGCTTGCTTGAAATGCTGCTCAGCCAATTCGGGCTTCTGCGTCTGCGCGTAAAGCAATGCGAGATTTAAATGCGGGCCGGATAACTGCGGATATTTTTCCGCAAGCTGTTTGAACTGCGGCTCCGCAACATCCCAATTCTGCGCACGCTGCGCAGCGACAGCATCGGCAAACGCAGACTGCGCAGCGTCTGGCACCTCCGACGCCGCCGATGATTTGGTCGCCGACATATTGCTACACGCGGCCAAGCCCACCGCGAGTGTAACGATGCACAACCAATGCATAATTCGATCAGTGAATTTCATCGCTCACCGTCATTTTTTGTTCCGGTTTCTTGTAACGCGCAGGCAGCAGTTGTTGCAACGCGGCAAAACTTTTCTGGACCCATTCGTCGTACGTGCCACTCCAGCTGCGTTGTACATTGCCTTCATGCACTGCAATCGCGTTATCGACAAATGGATCGGCCTGTTCTTCCAGCAATACATCGTATTGCTCCTGTTCCAGCTCGCTTAAACCGACCGGGCGCTCGGATTTCAATAAATCAGTGCTCAACGTCGAATAAATTTCACCGATGCGGAATGTCGCCTTGGTGGCAAATTCCTGCACGCCATAATCGATGCTGCGGTTATACGCCGCCAGCGCCTGTTCGAGCGCAGCTTTTTTGTTCTTTAAGCTTTCTTTCAGCGGCAAGGTCAAGCGCACTGCAACAAAATTGCGGTAGTGCTCATCTGCCAGCTCGTCCTGTGCTTGCGCTGCAAGATAACGCGAGCGATCGGTGCGTGTATTTCCCGCAGCAGCATCGGCGGCAACGATTTGCTGCAGCCAGTATTTTCGGCCTTCGCCGACCGTACTCTGCTTCGACAAATCGGCCAGTTGCTGCCGCGCTTCGAGCGCAATCCCAAACGGCTGCGGATACGTTTTCACATATTCGCGATAACGCTCGATGGCGCTACTGGTATCGCCTGCCTTCTGATACAACTCGGCGGCACTGAGCAATGCCTCACGCCGCACGGCGGGATCGCTATCGTGTTGTGCGACACGCGACAGCTCCGCTGCCGCCGGACCAAGTTGCCCGGTCTGTTGATAAGCCATCGCCAACTTCGCAGCAACACCCACACTCAGCGCATGACTGGGAAACCGCGAACGAAAATCGGTAAGCGTACCGATAGCCTGTTGCCATTGCGCGCCTTCCATGAATTGTGTTGCCGCGTCGTATTGCGCATTAACCCGAATTGCCGAATCCGGCGCCACCTGCGCAACACGCAAAAACTCCTGAGCCGCAGCCTGTTTGTCACCGCTCGCCAAACGGATTTCACCCTGCTTGTAAACCGATGCCGCCAATCGTTCCAGCACGGCGGACCGCTGCGCGTCGCCGCTCGGAATAAAACCCAGCGCAGCTCGATAGCCTTGTTCGGCTGCCCCATAATTTTGCTGTTCGAACTCGCCGTGACCGACGATCAACGCCGAGCTGCGCAACAATCGCTGTTCGGGCTGCGGCTGCCATTGCAGCACTAAGGTCGCGGCGGCTATAGCTTCTGCATAATCTTTACGCTCGAACAACTCTTCCGCCGCGTGTCCCTGTACAACCACAGCGCGGGTATCGCTTTTGTATTGCTTCGCAAAACGCAATTCGCTGCCAATTTTTAGCTGCTGCCACTTGTCTTTTTGCTCGGCGTTTTTCGACTCTTTACCTAAACGCTCGATTAATTCTTCGTACGCGATCAACGCCGAATAACCTGCTTCGGCACCGCGTTCGTTATTACTGTATTGATAAGCCGCCTGTTCATACGCTTCGATCGCTGCGATGTACTCCTCCGCTTCAAATCGAGTTTCCGCGAGCAGAAATACCATACGCCCAACCTGCGGATCTTGCGGGAAAGTATCGATGTATTCGCGGTAATAATCGCCAGCGCGGCGATAACTTTGCTGTGAGGAATTTTTCTTGTCGGCATCAACGATCGGTGCCGGATTGCCTTTATTTGCAGTCAACTTACTGGCCGCATCGAGCTCTGCTTTTTGCCGTTGCGCAACAGCATGATGAAACTGCGCGAGTTCGCCGAGATAAGTTTTCAGATGCGGCAGCACCGCATCATGCGCGGCATTGTCGGTTTTTGCCCAGTAATCGCTGCGAATACCATAGCGCTTCACGAACTCGCCTTTCTCGCTCAACACCTCGCTGGGGAAATTACCTTCGTCATAGGCGCCGATCAATGCGACGTACATCGTGGGCGCTTCCAGTGTCAGTGGATACGCATTCGCGTACGCTCTGTAAGTCTCCGCCGCATCGCGATAGCGCTTCTGCTGCAAATACAACTGCCCAAGCTGGCGATAAAGCTCAGCGTTGTAATGGCGGGCGCCTTGTTTCGCGTAAAACTTGTTGATCGTTGCCGCGCCTTCGTCGTACGAAAAAATCAAACTCATGACACGCAATGCATCGCCGGCTATTTCGCGTTGCGCTCGCGGTAAATCGTCGAGCGGTTGATCTTTCTGCCACAACAGGTCAAGCGTTTGCGTGAACGAGAACAATGCGCCGTCATAACTCGAACGCTTGAATTGCGACCAACCCTGCATGTACAGCGCGTTTTGATAATACTTCGAGTCGCTGCCGTGCTTAACGACGTCGCCATACGCCGCTTCCGCTTGTACGTAATCATTACGCGCAAACAGCAATTCGCCGCGACGGAATTGCGCCTCGTTGTAATAACTCGATTTTGGATAATCGCGCACCAATTGATTTAGTGCGACAAGCGATTCATCGCTGCGTCCATCGAGATCGCAAGCCTTGGATAACTGATAGAGCAGACGATCGTTCTCGGGTCGATTCGGATGCTGCGCCAGCAATGCGCGATACGATTTAATCGTTTCATCGAAGTAACGCGAACCCTGCTTGCCCGCCAGCTGCTGTTGTTCGCTACTCAACATCTGCAAATCCGCGAGGCGCTGATTCACCTGCACTCGCAGTTCGGCATCATCAGTCGTGCGCAACACTTCGCGATAGTTTTCGGAAACCGTTTGCAAACCGACTTGCGGCAAGGGTTGTTTTTGTTCGGGTAATTTTGCCGACTTTAATGACGCAAGCGTCGGCTCGTTCGATGCCGGCTTATCGTTGAACGAACAACCGGCGAGTAAGGCAGCGACAATGACATATAGCGCACGCTGATTCATTGCAGCGCCTCCGTCGTGCCTTTGTCGAGCAATCGCGCTTCCGCCAATTTTGCACGACCCAGATAAACCGTTAAGCGAGTGCGTTGTTGTTGCAACTCCGCGATTGCATGTTCGCGCAACACCTTGTCGCCCTGTGCCTGAGCGTGATGAATATTTTTCAACGTCGTCTTCAAGCGGGTATCGAGCGCGCGAATACGCTCGCCCTGCTCCGGTGCTTTCGCGCGTTCGACCAGATTGGCGATGGCAGCCTTATCGATCTGCGATAGAGCCAATTGCGTATCAAGCTCGCGCAGTTGTTTGGTCGCCGTCCAGTTGCGCGCCGAGAAATTCTCCTGCGCTCGCCATAATAAAAGACCGTGGTAGCGGCGATAGGCTTCGCGCGCGCCGCTCACATCTTGCCCCTGTTGCTGCAATGTTTCGATACGTTGACGCACGCGTTCAAGACGCTTCGCAATCGCAATATCTTTTTCGTCCATCAGCGCCAAGCCATCGCGCGATTGCTGTGCTTGCTCCAACTGCTGAGCAATTGCATCCCGGCGCTGCTGCAATTGCTCAAGCTGGACTTTTAATTTTTCGTCCGGCCGATCGCTGAGCGCATGCTGCCGGCGTTTAAATTGCAGTGCCTGCGCCCAGTCCAGCGCCACCAGGCGATCTCGCCATTCGCTGAGGTGCTGATCGAGCACATCCAGATCGCGCATATCTTTCAGCACTTCTTGAATTGCGTTGAGCGACAGCAAGTGTTCGAGATAGGGCAGTTGCGGATTGACAGGTAATTCCTCATGGCGCGACAGCCATGCGTCTTTGGCCTTTTCGTCGAGCCATAGCTTCAGCAACGAAGTTTTCTGCAAGGTATTTACTGCGCCATCGATGCGGGCGATTTCTTGCACATACAGATGTTCGGCGCGTTGATAGTGTTCGAGTGCCTGCGCGGGCGCGTTTAATTTTTCATACGCATACGGCAGCGCAAGCAAACCTTCCTGTACCGCTGGCAATAGCAGCGAACGCTGATTCAATTCCTGCCATGGTTGCAAGGCGAGTTCGTAATTTTCGAGTTGCACAGCGGCCCAGCCGTAACCGAGCAGCGCTTTATCGGCGAATGGGCTATTCAGGCGAACCTGACGAAATGCCTCAACCGCCTGCTGCGGTTGTTGCGCACCGAGGTAGGTATAGCCGGACGCAGTGAATGCGCGATCGCGCAATGCCTTGTGTTCTTCATCGACTAACGGAAGCGCGGCCAATTGTGCGAAGGAAGCCGACGCGCCTTGCGCATTACCTTGCGTTGATTGCAGGACGCCGAGATTGAACAGCAGATACGGCTGCCACGGATTGAAATGCTTATCGTCGCGTGCCGACGTATTCAGAGCGATCGTTTCACCGCGACGCAGTGCGATATTTGCGCGCAAATAATCGCGCTCTTGCAACAACGATTCACTTAACGTGTCGCCGCCGCGATCGAGCATAGCGGCGGCGTTCGTGCTATCGCCGCGCTCGTAGTAATTTTTGGCGAGATAGAACCATGCGCGATCACGCACATCCGCTTTCGGATGTTGTGTGAGCAATTGATCGAAAATGCTGCGCGCCTGCTCATCCATGCCATACGACAGGCTGATACCACCGCGCATCAGTTTGGCGAACTCGGCATGATGCGGCATATCTTGTTGCTGTTCGCCGAGCATTAACTCGGTCAGCGCGGAAAAATAATTGTCCTGAAAGAAATCGTAGAGCACGACGCCATAACGAAGGTCCTGCACGCTGCTCGGCGCGGTTTCAACGTCGGCCTGCAATGCAGCAGGCAGCAGCGCACAGCTAAATGCTGCGGCCGCTATCAATCTGGAAGCGTTCGCATACAACTTGCGCATGCGCTACTGCCACTCTTTGATCTGGAATTCGGGTTCGTAATTCGCAGCCGAATCGACAATTTTCAGTTCCAGATATTTTGGCTGATCGGCTTTGTCGAACGTAAACGTGGCGCCGCGCCGATAATCGCGATTATGCGGGCCGCGCCCGGTCAGCACCGCAACAAGTTCGTGCTTGCCGCCTTTCACATTGCCAACGTAAAGGCGTTGCACACCACCGCGACGCAATGCATCGACCTGGCGCTCGGTGTACAAGTAATTCGCGACTACTTTGTCATCCACTTTAATCTGCACCGCATCGAGCTGAAAAAACTCACCGGCATCGAGCGACACAAATACCGCGACCTGCGTGTTGGCGGGGAATAATAATTCTTCTTCAAGATTGAACAGATCGCGATTGAGTTCGAGCGCCTGCTTTTTAATATCCTGCGCCTGTTCATTCAGTGCGCGCTGCGGCGCTGGAGCGGACGAATTTGCCGGCGGCGTTGCTGCGTTCAGTGGCAGCGCCAGTAATAAGAGCAAGGAACAAATGGTTTTTGCAAAGGGCCGCAACACACGGCAATTCCTGAAACGCTGCATATTTCCACTCCTGAAATGCAAGCGCGCCGCAGCAATTTATTGCGGCGAAAACATAATGATGGGAAGGATAGCCTACCGAGTGACGTTAGCGAGCTAACGATTGTGATTCGGTCGACATTGCGCCGCTGATGGCCTTTAATTGCTCGTCGACGGCGCAGTGAATTTACGCGTTAAACGATGGGGGCGAAAGCTGTGTATTTATCCCAATTGCCTACGCCACCCAGAATCGATGTCGATGTGCGATTCAACGCCTGCGGCAATAAACCTTGGTTACTTTGCAACGCCAGATAATTCAGCACGACCATATCAACCAGTTGCGTCACGCTATTACCGGCAGGGCTGCCTGCAGTTTCAACCGACCCGTCCATACGCATCCAGCCAAGCTGCTGACTCGCTGCGCTGCGCAGTGCCGGTCGACCGCTCGGGTTATAAACAAGAAAAAACGCCGCACCGGTACCTTGATTATCGCTATCCCAATTGTTTTTGCCGCGGCCATCCGCGCTGTTATCCATACCGCCGTTGCTCGACAGCGAACCGTCGCTGAATACATACAGCATTAACGGCGTCTGGCGACGATGCGCATACTCGATGCAGGCGCCCATGCATTGACCGGCGCGAAAATCTCTCACTTCGCCCGCCGAGCGATTACCGGTGTGGTAATCGAAGCCACCCATCGTGATCGTTCCGGCAGACGCGTAACGCTTGCTCGGCCAGCTTGCGGCGCCCCCGACAACCAGTTTCATGATCGACGCGGTTTTCATGAACTCGCCATCAGAGGTAACACCACCGGGGAATATCGGACCGAGACCGCCACCGTTGCCAACAATCATTTGATCCTGCGTCGGATCGGGTGAATTGCTGCCACCAAATTTATCTGTGCTATCCGCGCTTTTTGCAATTTCACATTTTGCACTGGTGCGTTCAGTGGTATTGCCACCGCCGAGATAATACGAACCTTGACCTTGATTGATTGCAACATTGCTGACGCGCGCCACCGATTCCATCGCTGCAACAGTATCGTTTTGCGATAACACGTTCGGTACATCGGTGGAGCTGCCTACCAATGCAGTGACATCGCTCGGACGCGTGACCTGCGTCGGACGTGCGCTGATGTCGACGAGCATTGTCGGCGCCATCGAATTGCCGCCGGAATCGGAGTTTTGCGAGCCAATTAGGTTCACGAGATCGCCGCGCGCACCGGCGCGATAAATCGCATACATCGGATTATGCGGATTATTGCCGGTGTCGTTTTCCGAACGCGCGGGAATTACTGCACCGTTGGTAAACGCCATTGCCGCCGCGCTGCAGGTGGTTTTAATACCGCGCAAAAATGCGCTATCGATGTGAAATGCCAGCCCGAGCGATGTGTCGATTTGATTCGCTGCCGGCGCTGGCGCATTCGGGATCATTCCGCTAGGCAGGCCGAGCATGCTGTATCCGGCAGGCGACAGAAAATCCTGTTGGCCGCCTTTGAAGCCGACCAATACGTTCGAACCGGCGATATTTGCGCCACCGGCCAAATCGAAGCAAAGAAATGGAATCATCGGTCCGCCACCGCCGCCGCTCGGTGCACATGCAGCGATTTGTGCCTGTAGATCGCTGGATAGCGCGCCGTAGGCCGAATTCGCAAACAATCCTGACAGGCTATTCGCAATCACGAGACCGGAGCCGGCAACAAAACTCTGCGCTATAAATTCGCGGCGCGTGCGCGGCCGCCGATGATCGAGCAGCAACGGTGCGTCGGGGTGGATCGTGTCGTTCCGCTTTGACATGTTGTCCGAGTCCTCGTTATTGCAGCGTGACCGCAGCATTGGCCAGCGCAGCTGCACAAGTCACGGTTGCTGCATTTAAAATTTGTGCATCGCTGCTACAGCTTCCGCCTGCTGCACAAAGCCCCGGCTTGCGGGTGGTATCAACCGCCGGGTGTGTCAGTAGTTCCAGCAGTTCACCTTCGAGCTGGGTAGCCAAGGTCGGGCTATACAAACCGCCACCGCTGAGGAATTTATCGGTTAACGGTTGCGTCAGATTGTTCCAGCCATTGCCCGGTAGATAACTTGGCGCCGATGCGGAAGCTCCGAAAAATGCAATGCGGTACGACGAGTTATTCATTAGACCGGCGCAGTACGCAATCGCGAGCTGAGTGACCGATGTCTGATGCGAGGATAAATAGGCAGGGAAATCCTCGACCGCTGGTAATTGCTGACGCACACCATTAAACACACGCGCCACCGTAACGGCACCCTGCGTATCACTGACGCCGGTCGAAGCGGTAATCGGCACGCCGGTTAGCTGCGCAAACGAATTGCTGATCTCATCGAATGTGCGCCAGCCCAAGTCGATCGCTGCGACGCCGTCCAGCGTATATGCAAACGGCAGCACTACAGCCGTTGGCGTTTGATCGCCATTGCCGCCGATCAAATCGAATTCGAGATAAAACAGATCGCCATCGGCGCCGCTGACTTTCGGCACGATGGTGCCGACGTTTGCGAGCAACTGCCCCGAGCCAGGCTCATTACCTGCCACATAACTATTTGCGGTGTTGATCGTCGCGTTAACGTTAACGAAGGCCTGCCCAACTTCGGACAACTTGCCGTTGACGCCGATATGAATGCCTTTGATTCGCAGCCCGCTCAAATCGGAAATATCTGAATTGAGGCTGATGAAATAAGGCTTATTGAACAGGTACGCGTAATTATCGTACTGACTCATTTCGAAATAGATGTAGCAATAGCTGACTGCGTTGCCGCTGCCATCGGTACCGCGACAGCTTGTTGGCATATTGTTCAAATGTGAAACGTTGAACATCACATAACGCTTTTCGCCCGGAGGCACCGCTAAGTTTTGCGCGATCTGTGTTGGGTTCAGCGCACGCTTGTGTACGGCCACCATACGCAGCGCACCTTTCCAACTGGTCGCTGCAGCCTTACTGAGCGTGCCACCCATGACGACGGAGTAATTGTTCGCCCAATCATCGGCGAGCGTCCCGTTGTCGTCGGGATAATTTTCGCTGACCAGAACGCCATCGACGTAGACTTTGCGCCCGACGATCGGGCTGTAGTTGACGACGACGTGTTGTAGCGAAGATTGCAGCGCTTCAATATCCGGATTACTCGAAAATTTTGTGGTACCAATCATTCCGCGCGAATTA
>CBFHCK010000029.1:0-13307 GCA_965653955.1 uncultured Spongiibacteraceae bacterium | reverse complement strand
TTCTGGTTGCTTTGCTAACGTCGCGCCGGAAGCTGGACTTCCTCTGGATCGGTCTAGCGGTGCTGGGGCTGGCCAGCCTTTTGCCGGTCGGGGGGAATGCGTCGCAAATTGACTGGCGCGGTATCGTGCTGGCGCTTCTCGGCGGCTCGTGGTGGGCGGCCTACATTCTCGTTGGCAAGGCCGTGGGCCAGATGCACGGCGCTGCGGCTTCCGCCGGCGGGCTTATCGTGGCCGCCTTGCTTGTCGCACCGGTTGGTATCGTCCACGCCGGCGCTACATTGCTCACCCCCGAAATCCTGCTGCTGGGCGTAGCCGTGGGCGTCCTTTCCAGCGCGATTCCCTATGCACTTGAAATGGTGGCGCTGCCAAGGTTGCCATCGAACACATTCAGTATCTTGGTGAGTGCCGAGCCTGTTGTGGGCGCGCTGATGGCGCTGTTCCTTCTTGGGGAGATTCTGACGCCAACGCAGTGGTTGGCGATTGGCCTGATTATGTTCGCATCGCTGGGAAGCGCGATAACGTCGGGGCTTGGAGTATCAGGGGGCGAACCGCTCCCGACGCCCTGAGAGTATGGAATCTAACGGGCTGAGCGTATGTCGGAAATGTGTATGTGGGCGCCTAGGCTTTTTCCAGTTTTGTCGAGTACGTCAGCTGCTGGCAACGCGCTGAGCATCGCCATTTCACCTACTACTGCGCTGTATTGCAGCTTTAAATAAGAGGGCATTAACGTGTTGATCGGGGTACCCAAGGAAATAAAAAATCACGAATATCGTATCGGTTTAACTCCCGCCGGAGTGCGCGAGCTCACCGCCCGCGGACATCAAGTCATCGTTGAGAAAGACGGCGGAGCGGCGGTGGGTTTCGATAATCAGCAGTATCGGGACGCTGGCGCAAAAGTGGTTGATTCTGCGGCGGAGATTTTTGCGCGCGCCGACATGATCGTTAAAGTTAAAGAACCGCAGCCAATAGAGTGCCAAATGTTACGGGAGGGCCAGATACTCTTCACGTATTTGCATTTGGCGCCGGACCCCGAGCAAGCAAAATTGCTCATAGCATCCGGTGCGACGTGTATCGCCTACGAAACAGTTACCGATGATCGCGGCGCCTTACCGCTATTGGCGCCGATGAGTGAAGTAGCTGGCCGAATGTCGATTCAGGCAGGTGCACATCATTTAGAGAAAGCACAGGGCGGTTGTGGCACGTTGTTAGGCGGTGTACCCGGAGTTGCGCCAGCCAAGGTTTTGATTATTGGCGGCGGTGTTGTTGGTACCAACGCCGCAAAGGTGGCGTTGGGTATGGGCTCGGATGTTACGGTTTTGGATAAGTCACTGCCGAGGTTACGCGAAATCGACGATATTTTTTCTGGCCGTGTTAAGACGGTTTATTCGACGGTGGAAGCGTTAGAGCAGTATTCCGCGGAGGCAGATTTAGTCATTGGCGCGGTATTAATTCCGGGCGCTACCGCTCCCAAATTATTAAGCCGCGCAATGATCGGTAAAATGAAAAAAGGGGCTGTAGTAGTCGATGTCGCGATCGACCAAGGCGGTTGCTTTGAAACTTCAAAGGCGACCACGCATCAGCAGCCGACCTATCTCGTCGACGGCATTGTTCACTATTGTGTTGCCAACATGCCCGGCGGCGTGGCGCGTACATCGACCATCGCGCTGACAAATGCCACCTTGCCATTTGCTATTGCACTGGCGAATAAAGGTGCGGAAAAGGCCTTATTGGATGATCAGCATCTTCTGAATGGGTTGAATGTGCATAGAGGAATGGTGACCTGCAATGCAGTGGCGCAGGCACTGGGTTATGACTACGTACCTGCGGTGAGTTTGTTCACAGAATCTCGCTGTAGCGCTTGATGTTAGCCGACGCCTGCCGACCGCCTGAAGAATATGCTGCCTCTCAGCACTAAGTTCAGGCTTAAAACCGATATAACCGCGCCGGATTGTCGACCAGGATTTTGTGTCGCAACGTCTCATCGGGCGCCCAATCAGCGAGCAGATCCAGCAGCTCGCCGACCTGCATCATGCGGCCCCAATGCGCCACATGCGGCCAATCCGAGCCCCATACACAACGCTCTGCGCCGGCCTCGATCAATGCTTGCGCGAACGGAATCGTATCGCGCCAGTCGTCCAGCTCCGAAATACGAAACGCACCCGATAGTTTGACCCAGGCACAGTCGCGCACCAGCGCGATCAGCGTTTGAAAACCGGGGTGATTCAAACCGGCGCTGACTGGCATGTACCCCATGTGATCGACGATGAGCGGTGAACGCAGTTTCGCGAGGCGGGGCGCCATCTCCGGCAGCGTGCGAGCGTCGAGCAAGAGTTGGATATGCCAGCCGAGTTCGTGCATCAGCGCATCGTAGCGTTCGAGCGCTTCAAAGCCGATGCCGCCGCCGAACAGCACGTTCAGACGAAGTCCTCGCACTCCGGCGGCGTCGGCATCGGCATAGTGGCGGTCGGGTAGATCCGGCGGCATGACGGCGACTCCGCGCAATCGCTGCGGCTGTGCGCGCAATGTTTCGAGCAATAACCGATTGTCGGCGCCGTGTACGCTGACCTGAACCAATACCCCCCGATCCAGGCCCGCGCCATCGAGCATGGCGAGATAGGCAGCGGCCGGGGCTGCGGCCGGCGTATAGGACCGCTCGGCGACGAGGGGATATTCGGGCGGCAATCCGATCACGTGCGCGTGGGTGTCGGTGGCGCCGCGCGGCATGACAAAGCGCGTCGGCGGCGTGTGTTTGGCGGCGGGTGGCGGACAGTCGCGGGGAGTGGCGGAATGCATGGTGATGAATCCTTAACGTGGGTTCTCAGGTTTTATTTAAGCGTTTTCGTTGATGCGATGACGTAATCGCGCGTCAATTGCGCGAGGTCGGAGACGCCGACCATGGCCATATTGCGATGAATTTCCGCCTTCAATAGTTGTGCGGCGTGGCGTACCTCGGTTTCGCCGCCAACCGCAGCCGCGTACAAGAATGGGCGACCGATAAATACCATGCGCGCGCCCAGCGCCAGCGCTTTCACTACATCGCTGCCGCGGCGAAAACCACTGTCGACCATCACCGGCAGATCGGCGGCGGCATCGACCACTGACGGCAGCACATCGAGCGGCGTGCAGACACCGTCGAGCTGACGCCCGCCGTGGTTCGAGACAATCACGCCATCGACGCCGTGCTCGCGCGCCAGCCGCGCATCATCCGGATGCAAAATACCTTTGACGATCAATCGGCCCGACCAGCGCTGACGCATGTATGCGAGCGTGTTCCATGTCAGCCGGTCGCGTTGGCCGAAATCCCGATCGACATGGCGCGACAGAATCGGCTCGCCGCGCGTGTGGCGCATGTTTTCGAAATGCGGCATACCGTGCTTCAGCAGCGTGCGCGCGAAAACACCGGACAGCCAGCGCGGATGTGTCAGACCGTCCAGCGCGAGTCGCAGCGACGGGCGCAGCGGGGTCGAGAAACCGACGCGCAACAGGTTTTCGCGGTTTGCCGTCACCGGCACATCGACGGTCAATACCAGTGTTTTAAAGCCAGCGCGGCCAACGCGATCGAGCATGGCGTCGATGCGCTCGGTTTCGGCCGGCAGATACGCCTGAAACCAAGCTTCCGGCGCGGCGCGCGCAATGTCTTCCAGCGGGATCAGCGATGCGCCGCTGACGATCATCGGAATCTGCTCAGCCGCAGCGGCACGGCCGAGCGCGATGTCGCCGCGATACGCCATCAGCGCGCTCAGGCCCATCGGCGCGATACCGAATGGCGCAGCCCAGGTTCGATCGAACAAGGTGACCGAGGTGGTGCGGGCAGCGACATCGCACAATATGCGCGGCTTGAGCGTGATTGCAGCCATCGTGGCGGGATTCGCATCGTGCGAGCGGTTGTCTTCGCAGGCGCCGGCGATGTAGCCGAACAAGGGGCGCGGCAGGCGGCGGCGGGCGAGCGCCTGGTAATCGTTCAGGCTTAAGGCAGGTAAAACGCTATGCATTACAGTTCCTTCGTGGGCGGGATCAGCAGTTGCGCCTTCCAGTCGCCTGTTTTTATCAAATCGGTGATTTCATCCCGTACCAGTTGCCGCACGATGCGCGATGCGCGAGACAAGCCGCTGTCATCCTGGCCGGCCAGCACCAGTTGGCGCATCAGCGGCGGTTTGTGCAGCGGGGCGTAGCGCAGCCGGCCCGCCTCGGTTTCACGGGTACATGCGGATAACGGCAATACGGTGTAGCCGAGACCGGTTTCGACCAGCTCCTTCAATACCAGGAACGAATCGGCTTCGAAGCGCATGTTCAGTTTCGCTTTTACCCGCCGGGCACCGTTCTCGACCATCGCCCGCAAGCCGTGGGAGACGCTCGGCAACACCAGCGGCAGCTTCACCATCTCGGCGACGGTAACCGGGCGTTCGGGATCGAGATCGCAATTGGGCGGGCCGATCAGCATCAGTTGCTCGCGTACCAGTTCTTCCACCTTCATGTGCAGATCGGACGCCGGTCCATACAGGATCGCGATATCGATATCGCCGCGCTGCAGCCAGTCGATCAAATGTCCGGTGTAGCCCTCGACAATGCGCAGCGACACATTCGGCGCCTGTTCGGCCACGCGTTGCGCAAGTCGCCTCGCGAGCACGTAACTGACTGTGGGAGGCATGCCAAACGCGATGTGCCCGCTCGCTTGTGTCGACAGCGTGCAAACATCTTCCACAGCCTGCTCGATTTGCCGCAGCGGGCCGGTCAGGCGGCGCTGGAGTTCCTCGCCGGCCTCGGTCAACTGCATGCCGCGCCGATGCCGTACAAACAGCGGCACGCCGATTTCTTCTTCAAGCAGTTGCATCTGTCGGCTCAGTACCGGTTGCGCGACTCGAATGCGGTCGGATGCACGACTGAGCGAACCGGCATCGGCGATTAACAGGAAGTTGTGCAGGCGCTTCAGATCCATGGCGTATTTTGCTCGTTATAGGTATCGAAAAGGAGCATACCAGATAGACTAATTTAGCCGTTGTTTAATAAGTCATTTGCTCGTTAGCATCTGCGGTCTTGGATGTTTTTCCACAAAAAACGAGGCCGAAATGACTAATACGAGCGTTGCCGGTGCGGTAGTTCCAGAAACCGCAAATGATTCGCCCTGGGCGCAGATCATTTACGACGCATTGCTGAGCGCACGCGTTGAGCAGATGACCTACGTGCCTGACGCTGGGCACACTCGGCTAATCGAGATGTGTCACGCGACGCCGAATATGCGCAGCACTGTATTGACCACCGAAGAAGAGGGCATTGCGATTAATACGGGCGCCTGGCTCGGCGGTCAGCGCGCGGTGTTGCTGATGCAGTCGAGCGGTGTTGGAAATTGCATCAACATGCTGTCGCTGATCGGTACGTGCCGGCTGCCGTTCCTGACCATCGTGACCATGCGTGGCGAATACGCCGAATTCAATCCGTGGCAGGTTCCGATGGGCAGCGCCACTCAGGCATCGCTCGAATTGATGGGCGTGACGGTGATGCGTGTCGAACGCTTGGAGGATCTGGCCGATACGATGCTGTCCGCGACGACGATGGCATTTGAAAGCAATCAGGCGATTGCAATCCTGTTATCGCAGCGTTTGTTGGGAGCAAAAAAATGGGTGAAGTGATCAATCGTCTTGAGCGCCGCCAGGCCGTTGCGACATTGCTGCAAGAGCGCGGCGATCTGCTCGTCGTCACCGGCCTCGGTTCGCCGACTTACGATACGTTCGCCGCCGGCGATCACGATGCCAATTTTTACCTGTGGGGTGCGATGGGCGGCGCTGCGTTAACCGGTTTAGGACTCGCGCTGGCACAACCGCATCGGCCGGTTGTTGCGATTACCGGCGATGGCGAACAGCTGATGGGTCTCGGCGGTCTTGCGACGATTAGCGTGAGCGCTCCCAACAATCTGTCCATCGTCGTGCTCGACAACGGCCATTACGGCGAAACCGGTGGCCAGCTCAGCCACAGCGGTGCGGGCGTCGATTTGGTCAAAGTGGCCAAGGCGATGGGTATACCCAGTGCACTCGAAGTGACCGATACCGATGGTTTGCACGAGGCGCGCGAACTGATGCATCGCATTGGCGACGGTCCGCGCATGATCGTCATTCGCATTCGTCACGAGGAAACGCCGCGTGCGTTGCCGAGTCGCGATGGCGTATGGATCAAGCATCGTTTCCGCACCCATCTCGGGTTTTCCGCGTGATGCTATGTAAAACGGCGGCCGGTAAGATTGCGCCCCGTCATTTCTAAAACGTATCGAGTAAACACGATGAGCGCACTGACGACATTTCAAAACACCGTCGATGGTCAACCCGTCGGCGCCGCGGATGGCACCGTGCTCGAATCGTTCGATCCGTTCACAGGCGAACCGTGGGCGACGATACCGCGCGGTAATGCCGATGACGTCGAGCATGCGGTAGCCGTGGCGCACGCAGCGTTCAAATCGCCGGCGTGGGGCGGTCTCACCGCATCGGCGCGTGGCCGCCTGCTCTATAAATTCGCCGATGTGCTTGAAGCCGAGGCTGATCGTCTCGCCGAACTCGAAAGCCACGACAATGGCAAATTGATCGCCGAGATGCGCGGCCAATTGCGCTATCTGCCCGACTATTACCGCTATTTCGCCGGGCTCGCCGACAAGATCGAAGGCGCTGTATTGCCGATCGAAAAACCGCATATGCACGCGTTCACGCGGCGTGAGCCGCTCGGTGTGATCGCGTGCATCACAGCGTGGAATTCACCGCTACTGCTGTTGTCGTGGAAGCTGGCGCCGTTGCTCGCAGCCGGCAATACCGCAGTGATCAAGCCGTCCGAACACGCCGCCTGTTCGACGCTCGAATTCGTCAAATTATTCGAGCGCGCGGGTTTTCCGGATGGGGTGATCAATACCGTCACCGGTCTGCCGCAAGAGGTTGGTGTGCCGTTGGTCAATCATCCCAATGTGGCGAAAATCGCGTTCACCGGTGGCGAAATCGGCGGCATTGCCGTGTATCGCGCGGCGGCCGAAAACCTGAAAAAGGTTACGCTCGAACTCGGTGGTAAATCGCCGAATATCATTTTTGACGACGCAGACCTGGAGAAAGCGGTATTCGGCGCAATCTCCGGCATTTTTGCTGCGTCAGGCCAAACGTGCATCGCCGGTTCCCGGCTACTGGTGCAACGTTCTGTGCACGATCGCGTCATCAAACAGCTCGTCGATGTTGCCCGCACCGCAAGAATCGGCAACCCGCGTCTCGCCGATACCCAGGTAGGGCCGATCACCACGCTCGCGCAACGCAAACATGTGCTGGGCCATATCGAACGCGCCGGCAACAGCGGTGCGCAGTGCGTACTCGGCGGGGGCGTGCCGCAAAGCGCTGAACTCAAAAACGGCTGGTTCGTCGAGCCGACGATTTTCACCGAGGTCAACAACGATATGCCGCTCGCGCGCGAGGAAGTATTCGGGCCGGTGCTCGCGGTGATTCCATTCGAGGACGAAGCCGAAGCACTGCGTATCGCCAACGACTCGCCGTATGGCCTCGCCGCTGGTGTGTGGACCGGCGACATCGCGCGCGCACTCCGAATGTCGCAGCAGATCGACGCGGGCACGGTCTGGGTCAACACCTATCGCGCGGTCAGTTTCATGGCGCCGTTCGGGGGCATGAAACGCAGCGGCATTGGCCGCGAAAACGGGCAGGTCGCGATCGAGGAGTACCTGAACACCAAAACGGTGTGGATCGATATGGGCGCGACGGTGAGCAATCCGTTCGTGATGCGATAAGTCACTCATCCTCGAACAGTCGGGCTAAACCTCGAACCATCGACTAGACCTCGAACCATCGAACTAGACCTCGAACAATCGGACTCATCGTGGCAATGCTGGCAGGTAAAACCGCAGTGGTGACGGGCGCGGCCCGCGGTATCGGCGCCGCGATTGCGGAGCGTTTTGTCGCCGAAGGTGCGTCGGTGATTCTTACCGATATCGAGGGTGAATGTGTCGCGGCGCTTGCCAATCAACTCGGTCAACAGGCGTTGCGCACCGATGTATCGCGCAAGGCGGACATCGATGCGCTATTCGATCATGTCGGACGTACCTGGGGCCGCCTCGATATCCTGGTCAACAATGCCGGCGTCACTCACGCCGCAGAACTGGACGACCTGACCGAAGACGATTTCGATCGCGTAATAGCCATCAATCTGAAATCGGCGGTATTCGCCACTCAGCAAGCGAGTCGATGGATGCCGCGCGGCGGCTCGATTATCAATATGTCTTCAGTCAATGCCGTGCTGGCGATTCCCAACCAAATCGCTTACGCGGTTTCAAAGGGCGGAATGAAGCAGCTCACCGCAGTGACCGCTGTGGCGCTCGCCGCCAAAGGTATCCGCGTAAACGCCATCGGACCCGGCACCATCATGACGGAAATGGGGCGCTCGATTCTCTCGGATGAAGCGCAGCAGGAGCGCGTTCTTAGCCGCACGCCGATGGGGCGAATCGGCGCATCCGAAGAAATCGCCAATGTCGCCGTGTTTCTCGCGAGCGAACAATCGTCGTATATCACCGGCCAAACCATCTATGCCGACGGCGGTCGGCTGGTACTGAACTACACCGTGCCTGCTATCGAATAAATCCCCTCTGGAAGTCGCCTGTGAGTGCGTTATTTAGGTGCGCCTCCGACGTTACGATCTGAGCTGTACAAAAACACCCTGGTGTATGTGCATTTTTCACCGTTTCCGAGCAGCGCTGCTCCGCCTAGCATGCCTCCGCGCACTATCGCCGTGCATACAAAGCCCCTAAATAAACCAAAACGTATGGAGTGAGCGAAAGTCGCGCAGCGTTTTTTCCAATTGACGCTTATTTAATAAGAAGCCAGTTCGAGCACACCTTATCAAGCAGTCAGGACAGGTACGGCGGGACGCCTCGCCATCAGAGCGCTTATGGGTCAACCAAACGCTCTGAGGATAAAAATAATTTCCTTCCCAGGAGCAATCTATGCGTAGTTTGAAATCAAAACAAAAACCCATTGCAAAAATGATAGCGGCAACGCTGGCGCTGATGACTTATGGCGGCGCAGTACATGCGCAAAAAGCGTTGGAAGAAGTGATTGTCACCGCGCAGAAAAAAGATGACACGCTGCAAACCATACCCATGGCGGTTAACGCCGTGACTGCGGAAACGATTACCAAGTACAACCTGCTCGACTTCAAGGATATTCAAACTGTAACGCCGGGTTTATCGATTAAAGCGCAGGACAGCCGTACCTATTCCGTGGCATTGCGCGGGTTGAGCGTTTTAACAGACAGCGGCTTTAGCCCGAGTGTGGCGATTTACTGGAACGAGGTTAGCTACGACATCGATAGTGCATTCAAAGCGATGTACGACGTCGGTCAGATCGAAGTTCTGCGTGGCCCGCAAGGAACCTTGCGCGGCGATACGTCACCTTCCGGCGCCATTACCATTGTTACCAAAGCCCCGAGTTTTAATGAAATCGAGGGTACAGTCGAACAAACCTTCGGCGAACGCAGCCTGTCGAATTCGCAGTTCGGTGTCAGCCTGCCGATTATCGAAGACAAGTTGGCATTACGTGTCGCAGGTATTTACGACTACAACAAAAACGACGGTATCGAAAATATTGTTAACGGCCAGGAAAATTCGGTGATGACCCGAAGCGGTCGTGTCACTTTAGGTCTGCGTGCTACCGACACTCTAGAAGCGCAGTTGATCTATCAATATCTGGAAGCGAATAACTCCGGGCTTGGTCCCATGAGTGGCTGCGGCACGGGTTTAGGTAATGTAACGACGTGTCTGGATCCATTCGATCGTAAGTCGATAGCGGCAATTAAATCGGACACGTTCCAACGCCGCGAAGTCACTGCATTGCGATTCGAATGGGATTTAGGTGCCTCCACTTTGACCTCTATCACCGGTTACCAGGATCAATTCAACGATGTGTTGCGCAGCGGCGATGAGGCCAATATGTTGCCGCCGACAGGACCGGCCGGCCCCACGACTGTGCCTTATCAGCGTGTGGATACCAACCGTCATGATTTTACGCAAGAGTTTCGTTTGTCCTCCAACGATGCTGATTTTTACAACTGGACGTATGGACTCTATGCCAGCCGTGTCAGAGCAACGACATATGTCGATGGGGTAACGGTTCTGCGGGGATTTGTGAATTTTCCGCCGGCACCTTTCCCGGTTGGTTATATAACCATTCCCACGCCTCAAGTTTTTGTCGCGAGTGGTGCCGAAGGCTATGCGGGCTTTATGAACCACAGCTTTGCATGGACCGACGAGTGGGAATCGCAGATTGGTCTGCGTTATCAATCGTCGCGTAGCACCACGCATCTCACAGGTCCGGTGACGTTTGGACCAGTGGCGGCCACGAATGAAGATCTGACCGGAAGTCTGAGTACGTCGTATCAAATCACAGACGATGTCCGTCTCTATGCCACCTATGGTCGTTCGTTTCGGCCCGGTGGTTTCACCACAGCCCCGCAAACGCCTAACAGCTTGACGGAGTATGCGCCTGAGACCTCCGATTCAATCGAGCTGGGTTTCAAAAGCCGTTTTGCTGACGGCCGCGTGCAGCTGAACGGTAACGTTTATTTCCAAAAGTATAAGGATTTCCTCGCCAGAACTTCCCAGGGCATTCGTACCGTCGATCAGTCGATCGATCCGAATACCGGGTTGCCTAGCCTTACTCAGGCGACCAACTTTCTGGCTTACAACACCGATGCCGAAGTCAGTGGCGCAGAGCTGCAGCTCGATGCTTTGCTCACAGACGACTGGCAACTCGGCTTAGGTGTTTCGTATACGGATGCCAAAATCACAAGCGGTGAGGCGCCTTGCAACATTTATGTCAATGGCATCGTGCAAAACCCGGCACCTGGTACCGAGGTCAACTACTGCGAAGCACATGGTCGTCTGACCGGTGAGCCGAACTGGGCGGCCTCGCTGACGTCGGAATATACGATGCATTTTGGCGCCGTCGATTCCTACATACGTGGTCTCTACGCATTCCAGAGCGGCCGTTCCGACGATTCGCTGCCCAACAGCGTTCTCGATACCAGCAGCTATGGCGTGTTCAACCTGTTCCTCGGGGTTCGCGATCCGAAGAAAACCTGGGAGGTTAGCGTGTGGGCGAAAAACCTGTTTGATAAGGAACAGCTGATCCGCAATTCGCCGCAGACTACATTTGGCGCTATCGCATTTGATGTGGTCACTGAAACCCCATTCGACGCGGGCGCAGCGAACGAAGATATTGCTTCTGGCTATTCCGGCGTACAGGTTCTTCCGGAACGTCAGTTCGGTATCACTGGCAAATACAACTTCTCGTTGTAGCGGAGTGTTATCGCGAGTCTCTGTGTCGAGGGGAGACTCGCGATTAGTTTCCTCGATGGTTTTCCATACGTTGCTTCGCGGCCCGCCCTCAAAGGCAGGCCGCTTTTTTATATTTCTCTCGCAGAGAGAAGATCTAGTCAGCTATTCCTCCTTCAGTTTTTTCTCCTCCAAACAAAATCCCACCGTATCGTAATTAACGAGCCCTACATAGGCGCTGTTAACGATCGATTTATTGGACGCGGTGACGCGCAACACATAACCGCAGGGCTTCATGCCGGTGGTATCGAGGCTCCAGTTATCGCCGGGCAGTGGCAGCGTGTTCGAGTAACCCGCATTCGGCACCGGTACGCCGATGGGTGCGGTATTCACCGGTGGCTCGATCGCGAGGCTGTAACCCGACAGATATTCATCGCGCGCCACGAAATTGCCTTGCAGTAATGTGCCGACCGGGAATTTTCCGCAGTCGCCGGTGCCGGCGAATATCGTCGCTTTGAACACATCGGGCGCGCTGTTGTGCAGTTGCACGTAGTGCTTGTCCGGTGCGCCGATTGGATTATTCGCGGCGTCGTAAACCTGCAGCGTTACGAGCCAGCGATCGTCGCCGGTCGTGTCCCAATGCGCCAGCGTTGTGTTGATGTTTTCGCTGAAGCCTTTGTACTCGAATAATTTGGTCACTGGATCCGCGTTGAGGGTGTACGTCGACAAATCCTGTTTTTCGAGCGTGAGACTGGTGACGACCGGCGTTGGCGCGCCGAGCGAATTACCATTCACATCGACCGGTACGACTTCGACTTTGTATTTAAATCCCTCGACTGCAAAACCGCGCAACGTGACGCGTCGTGCGAACGGACAACCTTCCGGCACAGCCTGACCGTTAAAAGCGAAATGCGCCCCCGCCAATGTCAGACCGGAAACTTTGCTCGGTGAATTAACAGACGTGTTGTTGATGAACGGCGTCAGAATGCTGCCGATATGGCTGATTTTTCCGGCCGGCACACCGGTTGCCGGTGCGATGTTAATCAGCGTTTCTTCGCGATTGCCCCACGTCGGAATGTGATTCGGATTATTGCCCGGTACCGGCTGATTCCACGACAAGATCGCGCGAATGCGCACGACGACCGGACCCTGCTGGCAATCGCGCCGATATTTACTCAGATCGACCGGCAGTCGCACCGCGTAATTAACGCCGTCCTGCGGAATATTCGCGAGATCGTAAACGCGTACATCGGCGCTGCCGAGAAAGGTTTCGAAACTGCCGTTGTTATCGAAATCGGCCCACCAGCTCACGTATTCGCGGCTGCCTTGCGAGCATGGACCACCCGAATAACCGGCGCTCTTTTTCACCTTGATCACACCGACCAGACAATCGGGCGAATTCGGATCGAGGCCGATGCAATTCAATTCTTCGTAACTGGTATCGCCATCGGTTTTTGGAAACAAAATGTCGATGATCTTCGGATCGATTTGTATCGACGGAAATTGTTTCTGAAATATCTCTGCGCTGGTGGGTGTTTGCCCCGACGCAAAACTTGCCAGCTCTTTAAATGCAAACCGATGCACCGGTACGCCTTTGTCGCGATACAACTCGGACAGTTGCGCGACATCGAATTTTTTCGGCTGCGCGTGAATCGGCGTATCGAGCGTCAGCAATTCGGCGATCGAATCCGGCACTTTCACTTTTGCGGCTTTCAGTGCGTCGAGCGGGAAAAATAAACGGCGCGGTTCGACTTGAATATTCGCCTCGCGCACATTCCCCCACACCGGATTCCAATTCGGCTGCGCAGGCGGCGGCGGATTATTCCACGACAGAATCGCCCGCACCTTGATCAGATGCGCCCCAAAAAAACAGAACGTGCGGGCGGGGTCGACTTTCAGTGACACCGCATATTCGAGCCGTTTGCTGCCCTCGGTACCCGGCTGCACATTGTGCGCCTGGAAGCTGGTCAGGCCCTGGTCCTGCCAAGTGCCACCGTTGTCGAACGATAAA